>NZ_JBHXAW010000158.1:0-10385 GCF_042726645.1 Isoptericola sp. NPDC060257 | reverse complement strand
CCCGCCCGCCGGGGCCCGCGCCGGGGGGGGCTGGGCCGCGCGCGCCCGCGCGCTCGAGCGCGCGGGCGAGCTCTCGGCAGACCCGGACGAGGCGGCGCGCCGCTTCGTGCTCGCGGCGCCGGCCGCCATGTACACGGGCCGCACGGCCTGGGTGGAGCGCCTGGCCGCCCGTGCCCTCGAGGTCACCGACGACGAGCACACGCGCTGGGAGGCCGACCTCTACGGGGGATGGGCGGCTGCCTCGACACCCCGCCACCGCGCCGCGGTCGAACGGCTGACGAGGGTCGCGCGCCGGGCGGGGGCGGCCGATCCCCCGCTGGCCCTCGCCGCGCTGGCCCCCGCCGCCGTGACGGCCTACTACTCCGGCGACGACGAGCTGATCGACGACGTCGCGCGCTGCCTCGAGGCGCTGCACCCGGCCGACACCGTCCCGGTGACCGCGTGGGTGCGGGCCGCGGCCGCGCCGTTCGCCCCGGCCTCGCGCGCCACGCTGGACGGCGCGGTCCGGGCGGCCACGCACCTCGGCATCAGCGAGCTCAACGTGCTCGGCGGGGCGGCGTGGATGCTCGACGAGACCGGGCTGGCCGCGCGGCTGCTCGGCGAGCTGCTGGAGCTGTTCTCCCGCGGTCCCACGCAGGGGGCCAACGCCCTCGTCACGGCGACCCTCGCCGCTGCGCTGCACGAGCTCGGCAGGTGGGACGACGCCCAGGGGCACGTCGAGGACGCGGTGCGCGTCGCTGAGGCGACGGGGATGCCGGTCGTGCGGGCGGCCGCGGTCGAGACGGCCGCCCTGCTCGCCGCCGGCCGGGGCAGGACGGAGGAGGCCCGGGACCTCGCGCAGCACGCGCTCGCCGACGTGGGGCCGGGGGCGACCCGGTCCGTGGAGGTGCGTGCGCGACAGGCGCTCGGTCTTGCCTCCCTGGTCGCCGGCGAGCCCGAGGCCGCCTACGACGCCCTCCGCCGGACCTTCGCCCCCGACGGGCGGCCCACCCACCGGCACGCCTCGGTGCACGGGATCGCGCTGCTCGCCTCCGCCGCCGTTCGCGCGGACCGGCCCGAGCGGCTCGCGGACGCGACCCAGGTGCTCTCCGCCGTCACGGCACACGTCGGCGACACCCCGGGGCCGCGGGTGGCGGCCCTGCTGCACCACGCCCGCGCCCTGCTGGCGTCCCCCGACGACGCGGTGGGCGAGTACCGCGCCGCGCTGGCCGACCCTGCCGGCGCCACCTGGCCGTTCGAGCGTGCCCTCGTCCGGCTCGACCTCGGCGAGCGGCTGCGGCGCCTGCAGCGCGTGAGCGAGGCACGGACCGAGCTCAGCGCCGCACGCGAGACCTTCCTGCGCATCGGCGCCGCCTCGTTCGCGGACCGGGCGAGCGCCGAGCTCCGCGCCGCCGGGGTCGCGGTGGCGGAGCGCACGCCCGACGCCCTCGCGCAGCTCACGCCGCAGCAGCGCCGCATCGTGCGGCTGGCGGCCGAGGGACGCAGCAACCGGGAGATCGCGGAGCGGCTCTTCCTGTCCCCGCGGACGGTCGGGTTCCACCTCTACCGGGTGTTCCCGCTCCTCGGCGTGACGTCGCGCGGCCAGCTGCGCGACCTGGTCGACGCCGGAGTCCCCGGAGCGGGACCAGTCATCTGACAGAAGCGGCCGGCCACCCCCGCGGGTGAGGGTGAGGTCTCCGACCCCTGGGAGACACACCATGACCGAGTTCAGCGCGTCCCGCCGTGCCGTGGTCTTCGTCCACGGCCTGTGGCTCCACGCCGACTCGTGGACGCCGTGGATGGACCGCTTCGCGGAGGCCGGGTACGACCCGCACAACCCGGGGTGGCCCGGCGCCCCCGCCACCGTGGCGGAGGCGAGGGAGCACCCCGAGCTCGCGGGCGGCGTGGGCATCGACGACGTCGTGGCGCACTACGCCGACGTCCTCGACGGCCTGTACGTCGACGGTCTCGACCCTCGGCCCGTCGTCGTCGGGCACTCGTTCGGCGGCCTCGTCGCCCAGCGCCTGCTCACCGAGGGCCGGGTGGCCGCGGCGGTCGCGATCGACCCGGCACCCCTGCGCGGGAACATCCTCCTTCCGCCGAGCTCGCTGCGGGTGGCCGCCGTCGCGCTGACGACCCCCGCAAGCTTCCGGGGCACCGTCGCGCTGACCCCGGAGGAGTTCCGGTACGGCTTCGCCAACGAGCTCTCGGACGACGAGGCCGCTGCGCTCTACGACCAGTGGACGATCCCCTCTCCCGGCAGACCTCTGTTCGAGGACGCGGCGGCGAACCTGCTGCCGGGATCTCCCGCGCGGGTCGACACCCGCGACGCGGACCGCGGTCCGCTCCTGTTCATCGGTGGCGGCATGGATCACACGGCGCCCGCGTCCCTGACGCGCACCTCCGCGAAGATTCACCGGAAGCACTCCGGCGCCGTCACCGACCTCGTCGAGTTCCCCGACCGGGGACACTCGCTCACCATCGACCACGGCTGGGCCGAGGTCGCGGACGCCGCGCTCGCGTGGCTCAAGGAAAAGGGGCTGTGATGCCTTTCATCACCACTTCCGACAGCTCGACCGGTCCCGTCGAGATCTTCTACAAGGACTGGGGCACCGGTACCCCGGTCGTGTTCTCGCACGGGTGGCCGCTCAACGCTGACGCCTGGGACCGTCAGATGATGGCGGTCGCCGACGCCGGCTTCCGCGCCGTCGCGCACGACCGACGCGGTCACGGTCGCTCCACGCAGACGGGCGACGGCAACGACATGGACCACTACGCGGACGACCTCGCCGCGCTGCTGGACCAGCTCGACCTGACGGACGTCGTGCTCGTGGGTCACTCGACCGGCGGCGGAGAGGTGGCCCACTACCTGGCGCGCCACGGCTCGGCCCGCGTGCGCAAGGCGGTCCTCGTCGGCGCCGTGCCCCCGCTGATGGTGCAGACGCCGGAGAACCCGGACGGCACCCCGATCGCGGTGTTCGACGGCATCCGCGAGGGCGTGCGGACCGACCGCTCGCAGTACTACCGCGAGCTCGCCGTCCCGTTCTTCGGCGCGAACCGCGAGGGGGCGAACGTCTCCCAGGGCGCGATCGAGCAGTTCTGGCGGCTCTCGATGCAGGCCGGCCTGAAGCCCGCGTACGACTGCATCGCGCAGTTCTCGGAGGTCGACTACACCGACGACCTGCGCGCGATCGACGTCCCGGTCTTCGTGGCGCACGGCGACGACGACCAGATCGTGCCGATCAAGGCGGCGGCCGCGCGGTCGGCCGAGATCCTCGCCGACGCGACGCTCAAGGTCTACCCGGGCGCACCGCACGGCATCGTCGGGGCGTACGAGGACGAGTTCACCAAGGACCTCGTGGCGTTCGTCCAGGCGTGACGCGACGGTGACCCTCCGGCGCCCCTCGTGGCCGGAGGGTCACCCGGCGTCACCGGGCCGGTCGGCGGGCGGCGTGAGCAGCGGCTCGAGGTCAGAGGCGTCCACGAGCGGGTCGTCGAGGTCGACCGTGATCTGCGAGCGCGCCATCACGCGGGCCGCGCCGGTGACGGCGGAGCGCAGCGCCGGGTAGTCGCCCACGCGGGTGCGCTCCAGCACGGTGCCCACGAACCGGCTGCCGCGCGGCGAGACCGTCTCCAGCGACTCGCCGTCGCGGATCTCCCCGCGCTGCGCCAAGAGCGCGAGCCGCGCCGACGTACCGGTGCCGGTGGGGCTCCGGCAGAGCACGCCAGGGTGCACGTACGTGGCGGACGGGGACTCCCAGCGGCCGTCGCCGACCTGGCGCAGCGGCCCCATGAAGTGCGCGAACGGCAGCGGCCCGACGTCGCCCAGGTCGGGGTGCTCCTGGCGCAGGCCGGGTCGGGCCGCGCGGACGAAGGCGTCCCCGAACGCGGTGAGCGCCACCTGCTCCGTCGGGCCGATGTCGAACCCGTAGCGGGACGCGTCGACCAGGGCGTAGTACGCGCCGCTCCACACGAGGTCGAACAGCACGTCGCCGTGGTACGGCACCTCGACGCTCAACGCCTCGTCGGCCACGTACGCCGGCTCGCCCTCGGTGGTGATGGACACGACCCGCCCGTCGATCACCCGGGCGCTCACCCGTGCCAGGCCCGCCGGGGACTCCAGCGTCACGTCCTGCAGCCCGTCGCCGTCGCGCAGCGGGATGGCCCCGCTCTGCAGCAGGGCGGTGGCCGTGCAGATCGTGTTGGAGCCCGAGTACAGCGGGTACCCCATCGCCTCCATGATCACGTAGCCGGCCTGCGCCCGCGGGTCGCTGGGCTCGACGATCAGGTCGACCGACATGGCCGGGTCGCCGTACGGCTCCGACAGCAGCAGGCGGCGCAGCCCGTCGCCCTGCTGCTCCAGGTAGCGCGCCTTCTCCAGCACGGTCCGCCCGGGCAGCGGCTCGACGCCGGACATGACGACCCGGCTGACGTCGCCGCCGGATTGCGCGTCGATCAGCTCGATGGTGCGCTCACGGCTGCGCATACCGTGCCCCCACGCCGTCCCAGTGCCGGTCCGGCACGACGACGAGCTTGCCGACGTAGGACTTCGCCAGGAACGCGCGCTGCGCGTCGTGCAGGTCGGAGAGCCGGAACGTGCGGTCCAGGAGCGGACGGATCTCGCCGTCGGAGATGTAGCGCACCAGCCGCCGGAAGGCGGTGCGCGTGCCCTGCGACGACCCGTGCAGCTCGAGCTGCTTGAGGTACATGGTGCGCAGGTCGAGCTGCACGACCGGGCCGCCGATCGCGCCCGCCGTCGTGTACCTCCCCTCGGGCCGCAGGATGCGCAGCAGGTCGTTGAACATGGGCCCGGCCACCAGGTCGGCGACGACGTCGACCGGACCGTCCACCACCCGCCCCACCTCGGCGACGAGGTCGCCGGCGTCGCGCAGCACGACGTCCTGTGCCCCGATCTGCCGCAGCGCCTCCTCCTTGCCGGCGCTCGTCACGGCGTACGGGACGGCACCGCGCACGCGGGCCAGCTGCACGATCGCCGACCCCACGCCGCCGGACGCCCCCGTCACGAGCACCCGCTCCCCCGCGGCCAGCCGCGCCCGGTCGAGCATCTGCTCCGCGGTGAGGTAGGCGCAGCAGAACGTCGCGAGCTCGGCGTCGGCGATGTCGGCCGTGATCTCGTAGGCGTTCTCGGCGGGGGCGGTCATGTACTCGGCGTACCCGCCGTCGCGGCCGTGACCGATGTAGTCGATGTCCGCCAGGCTGTCGTCGCCCTCGGGCCGGTGGTAGATGCTGAAGTCCACGACGACGCGCTCCCCGACCCGGCCGGCGGGCACGCCGTCGCCGACGGCGGCGATCACGCCGACGGTGTCCGCGCCCTGGATCCGGGGGAAGGTGAGCGTGGATCTGCCGCGTCTCCACGTCGAGACGGAGCCCGGGTCCGTCTCCGTGCCGTACGCGCCCTCGCGGACCCACACGTCCGTGTTGTTCATGCCGCACGCGTGCACGTCGATCAGGACCTCGCCCGCGGCGGGCGCGGGCGTGGGCACGTCCTCGCGGTACACCAGCCGGTCGAGGCCCCCGTGGCCGACGAGCTGGACCGCCTTCATCACCGCCGGAATCTCCGCCATCAAGGGAGCCTAGGGGCGGGAGGGGCCTCCCGTCATCGGGTGCCGCGGCACGACGTCCGGCCCCGCGCACGGCCGGTGGGAGAATCGGGCCCGTGCCCGACCAGCTCCCGCCCGTGCCCGCGTCCCCGTTCGCCCACGTCGTGTACTACGAGCCCCGGATTCCGGGGAACACGGGCTCCGCCATCCGCCTCGCCGCCGTCACCGGAGCGCGGCTGCACCTCGTGGAGCCGCTGGGCTTCGACCTGTCCGAGGCGAAGCTCAAGCGCGCCGGGCTGGACTACCACGACCTCGCCGTCATGGACGTGCACCCGACGTTCGACGCCGCGCTCGACGCCCTGCCCGAAGCGCGCGTCTTCGCCTTCACCGCGCACGCCGACACCACCTACACGGACGTCGACTACCGCCCCGGCGACGTCCTGCTCTTCGGCCCCGAGCCGACCGGCCTGCCCGCCGAGGCGATGGACCACCCGCGCGTCACCGACCGCGTGAAGATCCCCATGCTGCCCGGCCGGCGCTCGCTCAACCTCACCAACGCCGCGTCCATCGTCGTCTACGAGGCGTGGCGGCAGGCCGGGTTCCCGGGCGCCGTCTGAGCACGAGGCGGCGGGGCGTGGCGCGCCGTCACCCGGCCAGGACGTCCAGGAATCCCCGGGCCGCCCTGCTCACGTGGCCGCGCACGGTCGTGCACGTTCTTGCCCGGCTCGGTCATGCGTCCGCCCCGACGACGCGCACGAGCTCGCCCAAGCGGGCCATGACGTCGGAGCCCGGGTCGGCGTCCGTGACGACACCCGCGACGGCGTCGAAACCGATCACCTCGAACGGGGACGCGGCGCCGATCTTCTCCGACGAGCCCAGCACGAACGTCTCCGCGGCGCGGCCGGCCAGCGCCCGCTTCATGGCGGCCTCGTCCGGGTCGCCGGTGGTGAGCCCGGCGTCGGGGTGGATGCCCGTGACCCCGAGGAGGAAGACGTCGGCGGAGACCCGCTGCGCGGCCTCGACCGCGGCCGCTCCGCTCGCCACCGCAGAGTGCTTGAAGAGCCGGCCGCCGAGGACGAAGACCTCGGCCACAGGGTGCTCGACCAGCGCCGTCGCCACGGTCGGGCTGTGCGTGACCACGGTGCACTCCAGGTCCGGCGGGAGCGCCCGTGCCACCGCGAGCGCCGTCGTCCCGCCGTCGAGGATCACCGTGCTCCCCGGGTCGATCAGCCGCACCGCCGCCGCGGCGACGCGCTCCTTGCCCGCCACCGAGACCTGCTGCCGGCCGGCGTAGTCGACGACCGCCGGGGAGACCGGCAGCGCGCCTCCGTAGACGCGCTGGCACAGACCCTCGGCCGCCAGCTCGCGCAGGTCGCGCCGGATGCTGTCCTCCGACAGGCCGAGCTCCGCCGCGACCGTCTTGGCCACGACCTTGCCGTCGCGACGGAGGGTCTCGAGGAGGTGGTCACGCCTCTCGGCAGCTAACATGGCGTTGCTCGTTTCTTCGTAGTACTGCATGTTTGTGTCTAGTCTACGGGTATGACCCGACCACTGCTCATCCTCGTCGCCGGCCCCTACCGCTCCGGCACCGACGGCGACCCCGCCGCGATGGAGGCCAACCTGCGCCGGCTCGAGGAGGCCGCCTGGCCCCTCTTCGCCGCCGGGCACGTCCCCATGATCGGCGAGTGGGTGGCGCTGCCGGTGCTGCGCTCGGCCGGCGCCACGCTGGACGACGACCTCGCGGACGACGTGCTCTACCCGACGGCGGAGCGGCTGCTGCAGCACTGCGACGCCGTGCTCCGGCTGCCCGGCGAGTCGACCGGGGCCGACCAGGACGTCGCGATCGCCGAGAGCCGGGGCCTCCCCGTCTACTACGACGTCGCCGACGTGCCGCGCCTCGCGGACGCCGACCGGTGAGCGGCCTCCCCGGCGTCGACGTCCCCGACCACCGCGGCCGGACGGGCCTCGACCGGGCCGGACGGGACCTGCGCCGCAACCCGGACGTCGTCGTGCGCGACGTCGAGCTCACCTCCCGGGGCTGGCACGTGCTGCGCCGCACGACGTTCGACCATCGCCGGCGCGACGGGAGCTGGCACACCCTCGAGCGGGAGACCTACGACCGCGGGGACGGCGCCACGATCCTCCTGCACGACGACGCGCGGTCCACCGTGCTGCTCACCCGCCAGTTCCGGTTCCCGGCGTACGTCAACGACCACCCGGACGGCATGCTGATCGAGACGGCCGCGGGCCTGCTCGACGACGACGACCCCGAGACCGCGATCCGCCGCGAGGTGGCCGAGGAGCTCGGCGTCGCCGTCGGCCCGGTCGCGCACGTCTTCACCGCGTACATGAGCCCGGGGTCGGTCACCGAGAAGGTCCACTTCTACGCCGCCTCCTACACCCCTGGCGACCGTGTCGGGCCCGGCGGCGGGGTCGCCCACGAGGGCGAGGACATCGAGGCCGTCGAGCTCCACCGCGACGACGCCCTGGCCATGGTCCGCGACGGCCGCATCGTCGACGGCAAGACCATCATGCTGCTCCAGTGGTGGGCACTGCGGGGGTGACGACAGGATGTCCACCATGCGCAGCAGCCTCTTCCACCACACCGAGCCGCAGGGTGAGCCCGGCAGCTTCCAGCTCGTCAACCCGCGGATGCTCAAGGTCGACCTCGCCGGCTCCGGCGGGTTCTTCTACGCCAAGCAGGGGTCGATGGTCGCCTACCAGGGCGACGTCGACTTCGCCTACGAGGGCGCGGGCGGCATGACCAAGCTCTTCAAGAAGGCGTTCACCGGCGAGGGCATGTCGCTGATGAAGGTCGCCGGGAGCGGCGACGTGTTCCTCGCCCAGGACGCCGACGAGGTGTTCGTGCTGTACCTGGAGAACGAGAGCGTCACCGTCTCGGGCAGCAACATCCTCGCGTTCGAGAGCTCGCTGACTTGGGACATCAACCGCGTGCAGGGCGCGTCGATGCTCAGCGGCGGGCTGTTCAACACCACGTTCACCGGCTCCGGCGCGCTCGCCGTCACCGCCTACGGCACGCCCGTGGTGCTCGAGGTCGACGAGCCCACCTACGTCGACATGCAGAGCGTGGTGCTCTGGTCCACGACCCTCACCAGCACCGTGCGCAAGACGGCGAAGCTCGGCGCCGCCATCGGCCGCGGGTCGGGCGAGGCGTACCAGCTCGGGCTCACCGGGCAGGGGATCGTCGTCGTGCAGGCGTCGGAGGGCCACCCGCTGCCGAACCAGAGCTGACGCCGGTCCGGGCGCGGCCGCCCGCGGCCGCTCAGCCCCTCAGGCAGGGGCGAGCACCTCGACGCGGTTGCCCGCGCCGTCCCGCGTGTGGAACCTCAGGTACCCCGCGAACGTCCCGCGCTCGGAGCGGTCGACGGCGAAGCCCGCGGCCTCCAGCCGGTCCGCGGTCGCGTCGAGGACGGCGACGTCGTCGACCACGAGGGCCGGGTGCGCCTTGCGTGCCGGGGCGAACGGGTCCTCCACGCCGACGTGGATCTCGGCGGCGACGGTACCGTCGCCGTCGAACCCCCGGAACCAGCAGCCGCCGCGTCCCGCCAGCTCCGGGGGCTTCGCCACCTCGGTCAGGCCGAGCCCGGTGCCGTAGAAGGCGCGGGCGGCGTCCTCGCCGCCCGGCGGGCAGGCCACCTGCACGTGATGCAGCCGCATGTCGTCTCCTCGTCGCAGGAAGTATCTCGACGTCAAGATATCCGGTCGCGTGCGCGCTCTCGACGACGGCGCTCCGCGGCAGCCCGGACGGCCCACCCGCCGCCCATGAAGATCGGCACGTTGACCAGGAACCGGCCGAACGGAGAGAGGTCGGGCGCGAGCGCCTCGATCACGCAGACCGACGCGCCCGCGAGGGTCACGAACAGCGCGGCGATGAGGAAGACTCGCACCCCGTCAGCCCTCCAGCAGCCAGGAGGCCGCGCGGCGCAGGAGCTCGGCGTGGGACGGCGAGTCGTAGGCGCGGACGTCGTGCCCCAGCCCGGAGTACACGGTGCGGCCGCCGTGCGCGTCGGCGACCCAGACGGCGGGGTGCCGCTCCCCGTCGTCGCCGACCACCCAGCCCAGCACCTGCGACGACGGCGCCACGCGCAGGTGGCAGTACCGCTCGTCGACCACGTCCACGGCCCCGAGCCCCTCCGTGATCGGGTGCGCCCCCACCGCCAGCGGCACCGTGGTGGGGCCCAGCGGCGGGTGCATCGACTCCCCCGGTACCCACCGGCCGCCGAGCACCTCCTCCCACTCCGCGTGGTCGCCGAACGCGTTCGCCGCCTGGTGCACCGCGAGGATCCGTCCGCCGGCACGCGCCCACGCGTCGAGGCGTGCGTGGAACGGCGCCCAGGCCGCGTCGTCAGGGCCGATGCCCGCCTCCCGCAGCCCCGGCCACGGCGTGCCCGCGTTGACGACGAGCAGGTCGACGTCGTCCAGGTCGTCGAGGCCGTCGGGGAACGTCGAGCGCACGACGACCTCCGGGGCGCCGGACGTCAGGTCCAGGCCCGAGAGCACCAGCGCCAGCCGGTGCGACGTCGCCGCGTGGTCGTGCCAGGGGTCCTCGTGGCGGCCGCGGCCGGCGAGGATCAGGATGCGGGTCGGTCGGGAGTCGCGCGTCGTCGTCACGACGCACCATCCTGCCCGGCCGCCCCGGGTCCGGGCCACCGACCGACCAGGAACGATCGCGCCGCACCGCGATGCCCTGACGTTCGCGGCGGCAGTTCGGACTCAGCGCGGCAGTTCGAAGATGCGCAGGGTGCGCGATCAGCCGGCCCCACGCGGCGTCGGAGCCGGCCACCCCACACCCGCCGGTGTGGTATAAACATAAAACAGCCCACC
>NZ_JBHXAW010000157.1:0-10390 GCF_042726645.1 Isoptericola sp. NPDC060257 | reverse complement strand
GCCGTGACCACGAGGTCGGCGTTCTGCCCGTTGGAGATGAAGATCTTGGACCCGTCGACCACGTAGTCGTCGCCGTCGCGGACCGCCGACGTGCGGATTCCCGCGAGGTCGCTGCCGGTGCCGGGCTCGGACATCGCCACCGCGACGACCGACTCGCCGGCGGCGATGCCCGGGAGCCAGCGCTGCTTCTGCTCCTCGGTCGTCAGGTCGGTGAAGTACGGGATGACGATGTCGTTCGACAGCGCGATGCCCGCCATCCCGGACGACACGGGGTGGCGCGCGAGCTCCTCGCCCATCACCGCGTTGAAGCGGAAGTCGTCCGACCCGCCGCCGCCGAACCGCTCGGGGATGCCGAACCCGAGGATCCCCGCCTCGGCCGCCTGGACGAAGAGCTTGCGGTCGACCCGCCCCTCCGCGTCCCAGCGGTCGGCGTGGGGGCGTGCGTGCTGCTCGACGAAGGCGCGCACCATGTCGCGGAACTGCTCGTGCTCGTCCTCGTACAGGTCACGCGGCCCGATGATGCCGGTCATGCTGCCTCCGATCATCCTTGATCTCGACGTCCTACTTTTTATACCATGTTAGAAACCGTGGCAGCCAGGGGTTGATCCGAGCCTCTAGTCATGATGCGATGCTGGCGAGGTTTGAATCTGGATTAAGCAATCGCGCAAGGGAGCGTGACATGGGAGACCACCCCTCCCCGACGACGGACGGTCCCCGGCTGCGGGGCCGCGTCGCGGTCGTCACCGGGGCGAGCCGCGGCATCGGGTACGCGATCGCGCGGCGCTTCGCGGCCGAGGGCGCCGCGCTCGTGCTGACGGCACGGAAGCCGGACGCCCTGCGCGAGGCGGCGGAGGCGCTCGGGGACGTCCCGGTGCGGGTCGTGGCCGGCCGCGCCCAGGACCCGGACCACCGGCGCGAGGCGATCCGTACGGCCGTGGACGAGCTCGGCGGCCTGGACGTGCTGGTGAACAACGCGGGCATCAACCCCGTCTACGGTCCCCTCGTCGACCTGGACCACGAGGCGGCGCGCAAGATCCTCGAGGTCAACGTGCTGGGCACGCTCGGCTGGGTCCAGGAGGCGTGCGCCGCGGGCCTCGGGACGCGCGACGGCGCGGCCGTGCTCAACCTGTCGTCGGTGGTCGGCTCCGTCCCGTCGCCCGGGATCGGCTGGTACGGCGTGAGCAAGGCCGCCGTCTCCCACCTCACGGTGACCCTGGCGGCGGAGCTCGGTCCGCGGGTGCGGGTCAACGCGCTCGCCCCGGCGGTCGTGCGGACGCAGTTCGCCCGCGCGCTGTACGAGGGGCGCGAGGAGGCGGTGGCCGCGACCTACCCGATGCGGCGGCTGGGGACGCCCGACGACGTGGCCGCCGCCGCGGCCTACCTCTGCTCCGACGAGGCGGCCTGGGTCACCGGCCAGGTGCTGACCCTCGACGGCGGGCTGCTGGCGGCGGGAGGGACGGCGTGAGCGCCCGGGAGCCGGTGGGCGCCGGCGACGCCGCCGCCGCCGCCGACGCCGCCGACGTCGTCGAGCGCACCCGCCGCTTCGTCCGGGACGTGGTCCTCCCCGCGGAGCCGCCCGCGGGCACCGCCCTGGACGCCGCCGGGCGCCGCGCGCTGCAGCAGCAGGCCCGTGAGGCGGGGGTCTTCGCGCCGCACGTGCCGGTCCGCCTCGGCGGGCTCGGGCTGCCGCTGGGCGCGTGGTCCCCCGTCTTCCAGGAGGCCGGCTACTCCCCGGTGGGCCCGGCAGCCCTCAACTGCATGGCCCCGGACGAGGGGAACATGCTGCTGCTCGAGAGGATCGCCACCGCCGAGCAGCAGGAGCGGTTCCTCGCCCCGCTCGCCGCCGGCGAGGTGCGGTCGTGCTTCGCGATGACCGAGCCGCACCCCGGCGCCGGGTCCGACCCGGCCGCGCTGGCGACCACGGCGCGCCGCGTCGACGGCGGCTGGGTGCTCGACGGCGAGAAGCGGTTCGTCTCGGGGGCCGAGGAGGCGGGCTTCGCCATCGTCATGGCCCGCACGCCCGACCTCGGGGACGACGCGGCGACGCTCTTCCTCGTCCGCTCGGACGCCGGGGGGTTCGAGCTCGGCCACCGCGTGCGCACGCTCGAACGGGCGATCACCGGCGGGCACCCGCACGTCTTGCTCAGCGGCTGCTTCGTGCGCGACGACGACGTGCTGGGCACGCCCGGGGACGGCTTCCGCCACGCGCAGGTGCGCCTCGGCCCGGCCCGGCTGACCCACTGCATGCGGTGGCTCGGCCTCGCCCGGCGCGCCCACGACACCGCGCTCGACCGCGTGCGGCACCGCGAGCTGTTCGGCGCCCGGCTGTCGGACCTCGGGATCGCGCAGGGCATGATCGCCGACTCCGAGATCGACCTGGCCAGCAGCGCTGCCCTGATCGACCGGGCGGCCGCGGCGCTGGAGGGCGGGGACGTCCGCGGGGGCGCCCAGGCGTCGTCGATCGCCAAGGTGCACTGCTCCGAGGCCGTGGGTCGCGTCGTCGACCGAGCCGTGCAGCTGTGCGGGGGAGACGGCGTCACGCTCGAGCTGCCCCTGGCCGCGTTCCTCGACGAGGTGCGCCCGTTCCGCGTCTACGACGGGTCGAGCGAGACGCACCGCTGGGCGATCGCCCGCCGCGCCGTCGCGCGTCGGCGCCGCGAGGTCGAGGGCGGCGAACGGGTCCTGGACCGGGCGGAGGGGCGGCGATGACGGCGCTCACGAGCACGCCGGACGGCGTCGACGTCGTGCGGGCCCCGCGCCCTGGTGGCGGCGCCGTGGAGGCCGCGCGCCCGCCGCTGCTGGTGCTCGACCCGCTGGAGCGCTTCCTCGACGACGTCGGGATCCCCGCCGGGGAGCTGGCCTGGCGGCGGATCGGCGACGGCCAGGCGAACGTCACGTACGAGCTGCGACGCGGCGGGCAGCGCGTGGTGCTGCGCCGCGGCCCGCGGCCCCCGTTCCCGCCGTCGGCCCACGACATGGTGCGGGAGGCGCGCGTCGTCGCGGCGGTCGGGACGGCGGGCGTGCCGGTGCCGGCCGTGCGCGCGGTCTGCCCCGACGACGCCGTCGTCGGGGCGCCGTTCTACCTCATGGAGCTGGTCGAGGGAGAGGTGGTGACCGGTCGCCTCCCCGACGGGTTCGACGGCTCCGGCGACCGCGCCGTGCTGGTGCACGCGGCGGTCGACGCGCTCGCGGACCTGCACGCCGTCCCGCTCGAGGGCGACGTCGCCGCCCTCGGCCGCCCGGACGGCTACCTGGACCGCCAGGTGCGCCGGTTCGCCCAGCTGTGGCCGCTCAACACCCGGCGGTCGGTGCCGCTCGTGGAGTCCCTGGCGGAGCGGCTGGCGGCCACCCGTCCGGAGGGCGAGCGTGCCGCCGTCGTGCATGGCGACTACCGGCTGGGGAACCTCATGTTCGCGGCGCCCGACCGCGTGGCGGCGATCCTGGACTGGGAGATGGCGACGCTCGGCGACCCGCTCGCCGACCTCGGGTACCTCGTCGCGACCTACTCCGCACCCGGCTCCGCGCCCACGCCGATGGACCTCACGCCGGTCACCGCGGGGCCGGGGTTCCCGTCGCGCGCGGACCTCGTCGACCGGTACGCGGCGCGCACCGGGGCCGACGTCACGGCGCTGCCCTGGTACGAGGCGCTCGCGCTGTGGAAGTCGGCGATCTTCTGCGAGGCGATGTACTCCCGCTGGCTCGACGGGCAGCGCCCCGACGACGACTTCGCCCCGGCGCTCGCCGACGGCGTCCCCGCGCTCGCCGAGGCCGCCGCGCACGCCCTGCACCGTCACGAGAGAGGAAGCCGATGAAGATCGCGGTCCTGATGAAGGTGGTCCCGGACACGTACGGCGACCGGACGCTGTCCCTCGAGACGGGGCTCGCCGACCGGAGCCCCGACGACGCCGTCCTCGACGAGATCGACGAGCGGGCGCTCGAGGCGGCCCTGGCCCACGCGGACGAGCACCCCGACACCGAGGTGGTCGTGATCGCCATGGCGCCGGAGCTCGCGCAGACCAGCCTCCGCAAGGCGCTCGCCATGGGGGCGGCGTCGGCGCTCCAGGTGGTCGACGAGCGCCTCGTCGGGGCGGACGTCGTGCTGACCGCCGAGGTGCTCGCGGCGGCCGTCCGCCACGCCGGCGCCGACCTCGTGCTGGCCGGCGACGCGTCCACCGACGGGTCCGGGGGAGCGGTGCCCGCCGCCGTGGCGGAGGTGCTCGGCGTGCCGTGCGCGACGGCGCTGCGCGAGGTCGGCATCACGGACGCCGAGGTCACGGGCGTGCGCGTGTCGGACGGCGCCACGCTGCGCGTCTCGGCGCCCCTGCCCGCGGTCGTCTCCGTGACCGAGGCCACACCAGGCCCCCGGCTCACGGGCTTCAAGGGGATCATGGCCGCCAAGAAGAAGGTCGTCGAGACGGTGACGGCGACCGACCTGGGGGTGGAACCCGAGCCCCCGGACGCCGCGCGCTCGATCATGACCGCGATCACCCGTCGGCCGCCGCGCACGGCCGGCACCAGGATCGTCGACACGGGCGACGCCGGCGAGCAGGTGGCGCGCTTCCTCGTCGACGCCCGGCTGGCCTGAGGGAGGGGACGACATGACCGACGTCCGCGAGGAACCCGTCCTGGTGCTGCTCGACCGGGACCCGCAGGGCGGGCTCGCCCGCTCGTCCGCCGGCCTGCTGGCGGCCGCCGCGTCGATCGGCAGCCCCGTGGCCCTCGTGGTCGGGGCCGGTGCCGCGGACCAGGTGGTCGCCGCCGGAGCGCTCGGCGCCCGGCGGGTGCTGCACACGCCCGGCGACGCCGAGCGGCTCGGCGTGCCGGTCGTGGACGCGCTCGACGCCGCCGCCGGTCTCGTCCGGCCCGCGGCGGTGCTCGTGTCGCACTCGGTGGAGGGGCGTGAGGTGGCCGCGCGGTACGCCGTCCGGTCGCGCTCGGCGCTCGCCCTCGACGCGGTGGGAGTGTCGCGGGACGACGAGGGCGTCCTCGCGCACCACGCGGCCTACGGGGGCACGTACCTCGTCGACTCGGCCGCGACCTTCGGTGCCCCGGTCGTCACGCTGCGCGTGGGCGCCGTCGACGACCGCGCCCCGGCCGTCCATGACCCGCAGGGGGAGGAGCTCGCGGTGCCCGGGTCAGGACTGCCCGCGGCGGCGGTGCTCGCGGTCGAGCCCATCGGGTCGGGCTCCGAGCGGCCGGAGCTCCGCGGGGCGGCGACCGTGGTCTCCGGCGGTCGCGGTCTGGGCTCCGCCGAGGGCTTCGCGCTGGTCGAGCAGCTGGCGGACGCCCTCGGCGGGGCGGTCGGCGCCTCCCGGGCGGCCGTCGGCGCCGGGTTCGTGCCGGCGTCGTGCCAGGTCGGGCAGACCGGGGTGACGGTGTCGCCGAGGCTCTACGTGGCGCTCGGCATCTCGGGCGCGATCCAGCACCTCGCGGGCATGCAGACCGCCCAGACGATCGTCGTCGTCAACTCCGACGAGCACGCGCCGCTGTTCGAGATCGCGGACTTCGGCGTGGTGGGCGACGTCTTCGAGGTGGTGCCCCAGCTCGTCGCCGCGCTCGAGGCGAGGCGGGACGCATGACCCGGCAGGGGCTGCCCCGCCGGGTGGGAGGCCCGCCATGGCCGCTCGTGGACGACGTGCGCGACGGCGCGTCACCCGCGGCGTCCCGACCCGCCGGGGCGGACGGGACGACGAGCACCGCGGCGCCCGGAGCGGACGGGACGACGAGCGCCACGGCCGCCGGAGCGGATGCGGCGCGCGGTGGCCCGCGCCGCGGCCTCTCCCGCGTCGCTGGGCAGACGGGCGATGCCTGGGCCGCGTTGTCGGCGGGCGGCAGGGATGGTGCCGAGGATGGCGCCGAGGAAGGCGCCGGCCAGCTGGTGGCCGCGCGGGGCGCCGCGGCGTCGGCCGTGCGGCGCGGCCTGCCGAGGTTCGCGGGCGGGGAGCCCTGGCCTCCGGCCGGCACCGCGCCTCCGGGGCGGGGGATGGCCGGCGCGGCGGCCGTCGACGCGGCACGAGTGGGCCCGGAATCCGACGACGAGCGGGTCGCCGACGCCGGCCCGCGCGTCGGCGCGGCCGGGGGCGACGCGGGTGAGGGCGGCACGACGCGACCGGGGGAGGACGGGCCGACGCCGCACCCGGTCGCCGCGGCCCCGCGCCGTTGTCGGCCCCCGGCATGGGCGGGCCGGGCGGGGATCGCCGCCGCGGTGGCGGTCGTCGTCCTGGGCGCGCTCGTCCTGGCCGCGCGCTGGTGGGTCGGCACCGACGCGGGGCAGCGGTTCCTCGCGACCTATCCGGGCACCGCCCCGATGCCCGACGGCGCCCCGGTGGGCATCCCGGCGTGGCTGGCGTGGCAGCACTTCTTCAACGTGTTCCTGCTGGTGCTGGCGGTGCGGACCGGGCTGCAGGTGCGGCTGCAGCGCCGACCGGCGGCGTCGTGGGCGCCGCGCTCGGATCCGGCGGCGCGGATCGGGCTGATGGCCTGGGCGCACCAGGCGCTCGACGTGCTCTGGGTGCTCAACGGACTGCTCTACGTGGTGCTGCTGTTCACGACCGGGCAGTGGATGCGGATCGTCCCGGCCAGCTGGACCGTCGTCCCGGAGGCCTTGTCCGCCGGGATCCAGTACCTGTCGCTGCAGTGGCCCACCGAGGACGGATGGGTGCACTACAACGGGTTGCAGCAGCTCGCCTACTTCGTGACCGTCTTCGTCGCCGCGCCCCTGGCGATCCTCAGCGGGGTGCGCATGAGCGTGTACTGGCGGTCCCGGCCCGCGGCGGACCGGCTCGTCCCGATCGGGCTCGCCCGGCGGGTCCACTTCCCGGTGATGCTCTACTTCGTCGCGTTCGTCGTCCTGCACGTGACGCTGGTGCTGGCGACCGGGGCACGGCGCAACCTCGACCACATGTTCGCCGCGCGCGACGACGGGAGCTGGGTCGGCCTGGTGCTGTTCCTCGTCTCCGTCGTCGTGATCGCCGGCGCCGCCGCCGCGCTGCGTCCCGTCGTCGTCGCGCCCGTGGCCCGGCGCTTCGGCACCGTCAGCGGGCGCTGACAGACCTGCCTCGAACGTCCACCTCCCGAGCGTGAAGGAGCGACCATGAGCGACACCGTCGAGATCAAGAAGGGCCTCGCAGGGGTGACGGTCGACCGCACCGCGGTCTCGTCCGTCAACGCCGCGACCAACTCGCTGCTGTACCGGGGGTACCCGGTCCAGGAGCTCGCCGCGACCGCCTCGTTCGAGGAGGTGGTCCACCTGCTGTGGCACGGCGAGCTCCCCGACTCCGCCGGGCTCGAGCGCTTCATGGCGGCCGAACGGCGCCACCGCGCGCTCGCCCCCGACCTGGTGCGGGTACTCGACGGGCTGTCGTCCGCCGCCCACCCGATGGACGTGGTGCGTACGGCCGTCAGCATTCTCGGCACGGACGACCCGGACGCGTGGGACCACGAGCCGGACGCCGTCCTCGACAAGGCTCTCGTCCTGTATGCGACGCTGCCCACCGTCGTCGCCCACGTGCAGCGCCGCCGCCGCGGTCTGGAGCCCGTGCCGCCGCGCGACGACCTGGGCTACGCCGCGAACTTCCTGTGGATGTCGTTCGGCGAGGAGCCGGACGAGGTCGCGTGCCGGGCGTTCGACGTCTCGATGACGCTGTACGCGGAGCACTCGTTCAACGCGTCGACGTTCGCCGCGCGCGTCGTCACCTCGACGCTGTCCGACTACTACAGCGCGATCGTCGCGGCCATCGGCGCGCTCAAGGGCCCGCTGCACGGCGGGGCGAACGAGGCCGTCATGCACACGTTCGCCGAGATCGGGACGGCGGACGCCGCGGCCGGGTGGCTCGACGACGCGCTCGCGGCCAAGCGGAAGGTCATGGGCTTCGGCCACCGGGTCTACAAGCGCGGCGACTCGCGGGTCCCCACCATGAAGGCCGCCCTCGACACCCTGGTCGAGCACTACGACCGCCCCGACCTGGCGGCCCTGTACGACGCGCTCGAGGCGGAGTTCGTCGGCCGCAAGGGCATCTACCCGAACCTCGACTACCCCTCCGGCCCGGCCTACCACCTCATCGGCTTCGACACGGAGCTGTTCACCCCGATCTTCGTCGCCTCGCGCATCGCGGGCTGGACGGCCCACGTCCAGGAGCAGCTCGCCTCGAACGCGCTGATCCGGCCGCTCAGCGCCTACGACGGCGTGCCCGAGCGGCACGTCGACGGCTACGTGCCCGACGACGCCGCGCTCGCGGCCGCGACCCGGGAGGTGGAGCAGGCGGGGTAGCGGCACGCGCTCGGTGATAGAACACCTGTTCGAACCAGGGTTATCCTGCTCGCGTGGGAAGCAGGCGAGACGAGGCCGGCGGATCGTCCGGCGCGGTCGACCGGGTGCCGCTGCGCGACGCGGCGGAGGGCGCGCCGGGACGGTCGCGCGACGGCGCGCACGTCACGCGCCCCGAGCGCGGGATCCCCGTGCGGGCCTGGATCACGTCGCGCCAGTCCGGCGAGCAGCTCGTCGACGGCGAGGCGACCGCCTGGACCGACGCGCAGGTGCACGTCCGGTACGTCGACTCCCACGGTCGCGAGGGCTTCGTCTGGCTGTGGGCGGGCGCCGTCACCCGGCGGTAGGCGGGCGCCGTGCACCTGGTCGCGCACGGCTGTCGAGTCGGCGGACCGCGACCTAGCCTGAGAAGGCGACCCGTGGCGCCCGTCGCCACGCCCGCGTCGTCGAGAGGATCGCGTCATGAGGGACGTGCGCTGCGTGCTGGGCATGCACAAGTGGCTCCGGCGCCAGAACGAGGACTCGCAATACCTGCTCTGTGCGCGCTGCGGGCGGGACCGACCGACGGACGGGCGGGTGCCGCCGATCGGGCGGATGGTCTGACTGCATCCACCGTCCGCCCCCGTCGGCCGCCTGCGCCGGCCGACGCTCAGCCGGATCCTGCCGTGCTGGCGGAGACACCGAACGGCGGCCCGCCCCGAAGGGTGGGCCGCCGTCCGGGCGACGTCAGCGGGCCCGCGCAGGGCCGCCGATCAGATGTCGTAGTAGAGCTCGAACTCGTGGGGGTGCGGGCGCAGGCGGATCGGGTCGATCTCGTTGCTGCGCTTGTAGTCGATCCACGTGGCGATGAGGTCCTCGGAGAAGACGTCACCCTGCGTGAGGAACTCGTGGTCGCGCTCGAGGTTGTCGAGGGCCTCCTCGAGGGACGCGGGCACCTGGGCGATCTGCGCGTGCTCCTCGGGGGGCAGCTCGTACAGGTCCTTGTCGATCGGCGCCGGCGGCTCGATGCGGTTCTTGATGCCGTCGATGCCCGCGAGGAGCTGCGCGGCGAACGCGAGGTACGGGTTGGCCGTCGGGTCCGGCACGCGGAACTCGACGCGCTTGGCCTTCGGCGAGGAGCCGGTCACCGGGATGCGGATGCACGCGGAGCGGTTGCGGGCCGAGTAGACCAGGTTGACCGGGGCCTCGTAGCCGGGCACCAGGCGGCGGTAGGAGTTCACCGACGGGTTGGTGAAGGCGAGCAGCGACGGCGCGTGCTTGAGCAGGCCGCCGATGTACCAGCGGGCCGTGTCGGACAGGCCGCCGTAGCCCTTCTCGTCGTAGAACAGCGGCTCGCCGTTCAGCCACAGCGACTGGTGCGAGTGCATGCCCGAGCCGTTGTCGCCGAAGATCGGCTTCGGCATGAAGGTGACGGTCTTGCCGTGCTGCCAGGCGACGTTCTTGATGACGTACTTGAACTTCATCAGGTCGTCGGCCGAGTGCAGCAGCGTGTTGAACCGGTAGTTGATCTCCTGCTGGCCGGCGGTGCCCACCTCGTGGTGCGCGCGCTCGACGTCGAGCCCGACCTCCGCCAGGACCGCGCACATCTCGTCGCGCAAGTCGGCGAACTGGTCGTTGGGGGAGACGGGGAAGTAGCCGCCCTTGTAGCGGGTCTTGTACCCGAGGTTGCCGCCCTCCTCCTCACGCCCGGTGTTCCACGCGGCCTCGACCGAGTCGAGGCTGTAGAAGCTCTCGTGCTGGTTCGTCGAGAAGCGGACGTCGTCGAAGATGTAGAACTCGGCCTCGGGGGCGAAGAACGCGGTGTCCGCGATGCCGGTCGACTTCAGGTACGCCTCGGCCTTGGCGGCGATCGTGCGCGGGTCGCGCGAGTAGGGCTCGTCCGTGAACGGGTCCACGATGGAGAAGTTGACGATGAGCGTCTTGCGCTTGCGGAACGGGTCCAGGTACGCCGTGGTGACGTCCGGCACGAGCTTCATGTCCGACTCGTGGATCGCCTGGAAGCCGCGGATCGACGAACCGTCGAACATGAGGCCCTCGGTGAAGGAGTCCTCCGAGAACTGCTCCACGGGGATGTTGAAGTGCTGCATCACGCCCGGCAGGTCGATGAAGCGGACGTCGATGAAC
>NZ_JBHXAW010000156.1:0-10453 GCF_042726645.1 Isoptericola sp. NPDC060257 | reverse complement strand
CCACCCGAACCGAGAAGGCCCCGCCGTCACCGACGGCGGGGCCTTCGGCGTCTGCGGCACCGAAGGGGCCCGTCTGCGTCCGTGATGTGAGACGGCCCGGCCAACCCTTGACTCGTGCGGCCGCGGCGGCTTCCCTGCCGCCCAGGTGACGAGCGCCAGCACCCAGGCCCGGCTCGCTGGCCAGCAACCCTTCGACGTGACGGGGTGCTCCGGGAACGACCTGACCCCGCCGCGCCCGCGGCGGGGTAAGCACGGCTCCGGTCGTCCACGACCGCACCCCGGCCCGTGCCGGCGCGGGGACGACCCGCCATGACCACGAGGAACACCACGCGATGACCACCACCCCGCGCGCACCGCGCACCCAGGACCCCAGGCGCACCCCGCGACGTACCGTCGTCGGTCTCGCCGCGACCGTCTCGGCCGCCGGCCTCCTGCTGAGCGGCTGCTCCACGGGCGCCGACGCCGCGGGCACCGGCGCCTCCGCCGACGGCGAGCCCGTCGCCGGCGGCGACCTGACGTTCGCCATCACGGTGGACTCGCACTGCATCGACCCGCAGCAGGTCGGCAACAACGACGCGATCGCGGCCGCCCGGCAGACCGTCGCCTCCCTCACCGCGCAGGACCCGGAGTCCGGCGAGATCCTGCCCTGGCTCGCGGAGAGCTGGGACGTGAACGGCGACGCCTCCAGCTACACGTTCCACCTGCGCGACGACGCCACGTTCGCCGACGGCACCCCGATCGACGCCGAGGCCGTCAAGACCAACCTCGACGCGATCGTCGACCTGGGTGCGGTCGCGTCCCTCGGGTCCCAGTACCTGGTCGGCTACGCGGGCACCACCGTCGTGGACGAGCACACCGTGACCGTCGACTTCGACGAGCCCAGCGCGCAGTTCCTCCAGGCGACGTCGACCTTCTCCCTCGGCCTGCTGTCGGCCGACTCGGCGAAGCTCTCGGCCGAGGACCGCTGCGCCGGCAAGTACGTGGGCTCCGGCCCGTTCGCGGTGAAGTCGTACACCCAGGACCAGGAGATCGTGCTGGAGAAGGTCAAGGGCTACTCCTGGGGCTCGGAGGCGAACGACCACACCGGCGAGGCCTACCTGGACACCGTGACCTTCAAGGTCATCCCCGAGGCGAGCGTGCGCACCGGCTCCCTGCAGTCCGGCCAGATCGACGCCACCGCCGCGCTCAACGCCGTCGACCTGCCGCAGTTCGACGGCAACGGCTTCTGGCTGGAGTACCGCGCCAACCCCGGTGTCGTGTTCAACCTGTTCCCGAACGAGTCCAGCCCGCTGGCCGCCGACGAGGCCGTGCGCACCGCGCTCGTCAAGGGGATCGACCGGCAGCAGATCGTCGACACGGTGCTGACCCCGCAGGACCGGCCGGCCACGGGCGTGCTGTCCCACTCGACGCCGCTGTTCGAGGACGCGGGCGACCTGCTCGCCTACGACCCCGAGGGCGCGAAGAAGATCCTCGACGACGCCGGCTGGACCGAGGGCGCCGACGGCATCCGCGAGAAGGGCGGGCAGAAGCTCACCACCACCGTGACCTTCTGGCAGGTGCCCGAGCCGCTCGAGCTCGTGCAGCAGCAGCTGCGCCAGATCGGCGTCGACCTGCAGCTCAAGCACGTGACGGTCGCCGAGAAGGAGGCGGCCAACGAGGCCGGCGACTTCGACTTCGACTACTACAACCTCACCCGGTCCGACGCCGACGTGCTGCGCACGATCTTCTCGGCGAACGCCCGCAACATCAACCAGCGCGACCCGGAGAAGGTCGACCAGCTGCTGGACGAGTCCGCCGCCGCCACCGACGCGGACGAGCGCAAGAAGCTCGTGACCGAGGCGTCGGCGCTGCTGATCGAGCGCGGGCACGCCATCCCCGTGTACGAGCTGTCCACCACGATCGCGGCGGCCGACCGGATCCAGGGGCTGACGTTCGAGGCGTCCTCGCGCCTGGACTTCTACGACGCCTGGGTGACCGACGGCGCGGGCGAGGCCTGACGGATGTCCCGCTACGTGCTGCGGCGCGCCGGGCAGGGGGTGTTCGTCCTCTGGGCGGCCTTCACCGTCGCGTTCTTCGTCCTCTACCTGCTGCCCAGCGACCCGGCCGCGCTCGTCGCTTCCGGGGGCGGCGAGGTGAGCCAGGTCGACCCGGCCCAGCTCGCCGCGCTGCGGGCCGAGTACGGGCTCGACCGCCCCCTCCTCGTGCAGTACGGCGACGCCCTGCTCGCCGCGCTGACCGGCGACTTCGGCACCTCCTACGTGAGCGGCGCCCCGGCGACCACGCTCGTCGCGCAGGCCCTGCCCGAGACGCTCAAGCTCACCGGGGCGGCGCTCCTGGTCGCCGTCGTCGGGGGCACCGCGGTGGCCGTGGCCAGCGTGTTCCCGCGCGCCCGGTTCCTGCGCCAGGCGCTGTCCGCGCTGCCGCCGCTCGGGGTCGCGCTACCCACGTTCTTCGTGGGTCTGGTGCTGCTGCAGTGGTTCTCGTTCCGGGTGCCGGTGTTCCCGGCGATCGGCAACGACGGCGCGATCAGCCTCGTGCTGCCCACGATCACGCTCGCCGTCCCGGCCGGGGCCCAGCTCGCCCAGATCCTGTCCCGCTCCCTGCGGGGCACGCTCGGCGAGCCCTACGTCGAGACGGCGTGGGCCAAGGGCGCGAGCCGCACCCGGGTGCACCTCGTGCACGCCCTGCGCAACGCCGCCATCCCGGCGTTCACGGTGCTCGGTGTCATGGTGGGCGGCCTGCTCGGGGGCGCCGTGGTCACCGAGACCGTGTTCTCCCGCGTCGGGCTCGGCCGGCTCACGGTGCAGTCGGTGAACCAGCAGGACGTGCCCGTGGTCCTGGCGATCGTCGTGCTCTCGGCGCTCGTCTTCGTCGTCGTCACCCTCATGGTCGACCTCGTCTACCCCCTGCTCGACCCCCGGATCCAGATGCGGGCCCCGCACCGGGCCCGCACGAGGCGCCCCACGGCGGTGATCGCATGACGCTCCAGATCCTCTCCCGGCCCGCCGCGGCGGCCGCCTCTCCCGACCCGGCGCCCGCCGCCGGCGCGGCGCGCGGCGGCCGATCCCTGCGCGCGGCGGGTGCCGTCCGCCACCTGCTGCGACGGCCGGGGCTGCTGATCGCCGTGGCCGTGCTGCTGCTCGTCGCCGCCTGGGCGGTCGTGCCGCAGGCGTTCACCGCCCAGGACCCGCTGGTCGGCATTCCCGCCGACCGGCTCCAGCCACCGTCGGGCGCGCACTGGTTCGGCACGGACCACCTGGGCCGCGACGTGTACGCGCGGGTGGTGCACGGGGCGTCCCTCACGCTGCGCACGACCGCGCTCGCGGTGGTCGTCGGCCTCGTCCTCGGGTCCCTGCTGGGCCTGCTCGCGGGCTTCCTGCGCGGCTGGGTGGACGACGTGATCGGCCGGCTCGTCGACGTGCTGCTGGCGATCCCGAGCATCCTGCTGTCGCTGGCGATCATCACCGCGCTCGGCTTCGGCCCGGTCAAGGTGGCGGTCGCGGTGGGCATCGGCTCGGTGGCCACGTTCGCTCGCGTGATGCGCGCCGAGGTGCTGCGCGTGTCGACCTCCGTGTACGTGGAGGCGGCCCGCGCGTCCGGGCTGCGCTGGCCCGCCGTGCTCGGGCGCCACGTGCTGCCGAACTCCTCCGGCCCGGTGCTGGCGCTCGTCGCCCTCGACTTCGGCACCGCCGTGCTGGCCGTGTCCGCGCTGAGCTTCCTCGGCTACGGCACGCCGCCGCCCGCGCCCGAGTGGGGCGCGCTCGTCTCGGGCGGGCGCGACTACCTCGCCACCGCGTGGTGGCTCACCACCCTGCCCGGCCTCGTCATCGTGGCCGTCGTGCTCGCCGCCAACCGGGTGTCGCGGGCCCTGGAGAAGACGGGAGAGGACCAGTGACCGACACTCAGCGACGGGCCCCGGTGCTCGAGATCGCGGGGCTCGAGGTCGCCTACCGTGCCGCCGACGGCGGCACCCGCCCCGCCGTGCGGGGCGTGGACCTGCGGGTCGGGGCCGGGGAGGTGGTGGCGCTCGTCGGCGAGTCCGGCTCGGGCAAGAGCACGACGGCGCACGCCGCCCTGCACCTGCTGCCCCGCGGCGGCGAGGTCACGGCAGGCCGCATCAGGCTCGAGGGCCGTGACCTGTCCGACCTCACGGCGAAGGAGTGGCAGGACGTGCGCGGCCGCCACGTGGGCCTGGTGCCGCAGGACCCGACCGTCTCCCTCAACCCGGTGGTCCGCGTCGGGGACCAGGTCGCCGAGGTGCTCGTCATCCACGGGCTGGCGCGCCGCGCGGACGCCAAGGTCCGCGCCGTCGAGCTGCTGCGCCAGGCCGGCGTGGACGATCCCGCGGCCCGGGCGCGCCAGTACCCGCACCAGCTGTCGGGCGGACTGCGTCAACGGGTGCTCATCGGGATCGCCATCGCGGCCGGGCCGCGCCTGGTGGTCGCGGACGAGCCGACCAGCGCCCTCGACGTCACCGTGCAGCGGCGCATCCTGGACCACCTCGACTCGCTCGTGCGCGAGACGGGCACCGCGGTGCTGCTCATCACCCACGACCTGGGGGTGGCCGCCGACCGGGCCGACCGCATCGTCGTGCTCGAGCAGGGGCTGGTGGTCGAGGAGGGTCCCACCGCCCGCCTGCTCGCCGACCCGCAGCACCCGTACACGCGCGCGCTCCTGGCGGCCGCGCCGAGCCTGGCGAGCTCGCGCCTCGTCGTCGGCGGCGACCGCGACCCTGCTGCCGGTGCCGCGCGGCGCGCCGAGCCGGCGACGTCCTCCGCGGAGGGCACGACGTCACCGGTGCTCGCGCTCGACGGCGTCCGCAAGGAGTTCCCCCTGCCGCGCGGGGCGGAGCGCCGCACCCTCGTCGCGGTCGACGACGTGAGCCTCGCCGTGGGGCGTGGGCGCACCTACGCCCTGGTCGGGGAGTCCGGCTCGGGCAAGAGCACGACGGCGCGCCTGGCGCTCCGTCTCGATCAGCCCACCGCCGGGCGCGTCGTGTTCCGCGGCGGGGACATCACGGACGCGGGCGGACGGGAGCTGCGTGGGCTGCGCCGCGGCTTCCAGGTGGTCTACCAGAGCCCGTACGCGTCGCTCGACCCCCGGTTCACGGTGGAGCAGATCGTGGCCGAGCCGCTGCGCGCCTACGGGGTCGGCGACCGCGCGGAGCGCGCCGACCGGGCGCGCGCCCTGATCGAGGACGTCGCGCTGCCGGCCGACGTGCTGCGGCGCGGCCCCCGGGAGCTCTCGGGCGGGCAGCGCCAGCGCGTCGCCATCGCGCGAGCGCTCGCCCTGCAGCCGGAGCTCGTCGTGCTGGACGAGCCGGTGTCCGCGCTCGACGTCTCGGTGCAGGCGCAGATCCTCGAGCTGCTGGTGCGGCTGCAGGCGGAGCACGGGCTCGCGTACCTGTTCATCTCGCACGACCTCGCCGTCGTGCGCCAGGTCGCCGACCAGGTCGGGGTGATGCACCGGGGCCGGCTCGTGGAGCAGGGCGCGGCGGACCGGATCCTGCTCGACCCGCGGGAGGACTACACGCGCGAGCTCGTCACAGCCATCCCGGGCCGCCGGGCGCTGTCCGGGACCTCGACGTAGCCCCCGCTGTCGCTTCCGGGCCGGGAAGCGACAGCGGGTACGACGTCGCTGGCGCTCCGTCGGTGGCGATACGCCGGTGGCGTGGCGCCTGCCCGGGGCGGGTAGGGTCGCCGCCATGGCGACGGTGCTCCCCTTCGACGGTCACACTCCCGACATCCACCCCACGGCCTGGGTCGCCCCCACGGCGACGATCGTGGGGAACGTGCACATCGGCGCGCGGGCGAGCGTCTTCTACGGCGCGGTGCTGCGCGGCGACATGGACGCGATCGTGCTCGGCGAGGGCTCCAACATCCAGGACAACTGCGTGGTGCACACCGACACCGGCGTGCCCGCGACCATCGGCGCCGGCGTGGGGGTCGGCCACGGCGCGATCGTCCACGGCGCCACGGTGGGCGACGGCAGCCTGATCGGGATGGGCGCGACCCTGCTGAACAACGCGGTCGTCGGCGAGGGCGCGTTCGTCGCGGCCGGCGCGCTGGTGCGCGAGGGCCAGGAGATCCCCGCCGGGCACCTCGCCGTCGGCGTCCCGGCGAAGGACCGCGGTGAGCTCGACGCCGAGGGCGCCGAGCGCGTGCGCCGCAACGCGATCGAGTACCAGGAGCTCGCCGAGCGCCACCGCCGCTCGGTCGGCTGACCCGCTCGCGCGCACCGCTCGTCCAGCATCCGAGAGGGGCGCCCCGGCCCTTGCGCGCCGGCGGTCGCGGTGGTCGGCTGCGGCCATGACGACACCTTCCACGGGCACGCTGCCCACCCGCACCCTGGGCTCCGGCGATCACGCCCTCACCGTGTCCGCGCTCGGCTTCGGCGGCATGTCCGTCGCCGACTCGTACGGCCCGGCCGACGCCGCGGAGGCCGAGGCGGTGCTGCGGCGCACCCTCGAGCTCGGCGTCACGCTGATCGACACGGCGGACGTGTACGGCGCCGGGCGCAACGAGGAGCTCATCGGTCGCGTGCTCGGCCCGCAGCGTGACCGGATCGTGCTGGCGTCGAAGGCCGGGCTGGGGAAGCACCCCGACGGCCGCCCCGTCGACGGGCGACCCGAGTACCTGCGTGCAGCGATCGACCGCTCCCTCACACGTCTGGGCACCGACCGCCTCGACCTCTACTACCTGCACCGCGTGGACCCGCAGGTGCCCGTCGAGGAGACCGTCGGGGCGCTCGGCGAGCTGGTCGCGGCGGGCAAGGTCCGCGCGATCGGCCTCTCGGAGGCGGGCGCCGACACCGTGCGCCGCGCGCACGCCGTGCACCCGGTCACGGCCGTGCAGAGCGAGTACTCGCTGTGGACCCGCGACCCCGAGGACGCCGTGCTGCCCGCCCTGCGCGAGCTCGGCATCGGCTTCGTGCCGTTCTCCCCGCTCGGGCGCGGCATCCTCACCGGCACCGTCGACCGGGTCGCCGAGCTCGCGGACGACGACGTGCGGCGCAGGCACGCCCGGTACGCCGGCGAGGCGTTCGAGCACAACCGGGCCCTGGTCCGCGCGCTCGAGGGTCTCGCCGCCGAGCACGGCGTCACGTCCGCCCAGCTCGCCCTGGCGTGGCTGCTCGCGCAGGGTGACGACGTCGTGCCCATCCCGGGCACCAAGCGGCTGCGCTACCTCGAGCAGAACGTCGCCGCCGCGTCGATCACGCTGTCGCCCGACGACGTCGCCGCGATCTCGGAGGCCATCCCCCGCGGCGCCGTGCAGGGGGTGCGGCACCCGCAGCCGGACCTGCTGGAGGCCTGAGCCGACGGCGCGACCAGGCGCCGGGAGCGCAGCGTGCGACGGCCCGGGCCCCCGTGCGGGGACCCGGGCCGTCGCGGTCGGTGTCAGGCCGAGGGCGTGCGCACCGCGCCGAACGCGGTGCGGGCGCGCAGCCGGAACCCGAGGTTCTCGTACAGCCGGATCGCGTTCGCGTTGTTCCCCGCCGCGTGCAGCATGGGGCGCGCACCACGCTCGCGGACGTGGTGTGCGACGTCCAGCACCAGGCGCGTGGCGAGGCCCTGGCCGCGGTGGTCGGGGTCGGTGGTCACGGCGCTGATCTCGGTCCAGCCCTCCGGCTGCAGGCGCTCGCCGGCCATCGCGACGAGGCGTCCACCCCGCCGGATGCCGACGTACCGGCCCATGAGGTAGGTGCGCGGGAGGAACGGGCCCGGCCGCGAGCGCTCGACGAGCGCCAGCATGTCGGGGACGTCCTCGGCACCGAGCACGACGGCCTCGTCGTCGGCGCGGGTGCGCAGCCGGTCCGTCTCGACGAGCTGGACGCCCTCGTGGAGCGAGGCGCGCTCCCAGCCCGCGGGGAGCACGACGTCGGCCGGCGGGCCGGGGAACTCGGCCCCGCGGCCCGCGACGTCGACGATCGCGTCCCACACGTCCGGGTCGTCCCACGACCGCACGGCGGCGAACGGGGACACGTCGGCGGGGTAGCGCAGCACCAGGTCGTTACCCTCCGCCAGGTGGGCGTGCGCCCCCGTGAGCGACGACCAGCGCGGGTTGTCGAGGACGGCCTCGGACGCCTCGTCGGGGGTGCCGGCGGGAGCGTCGGGCGTGGTGGTCGTGGTGGTCATGTCGCCTCCTGGTCTGCCGGTGCAGCGTACGTGCTCAGGGCACCGGTACGGGCGTCGGTTCGCTGTCGGCGTCGAGGGCCCCGGACCGGTCCCGGGCACGACGGGTCAGCGGTGCGCGCAGCCCGAGGTGCTCGCGCAGCGTGCCGCCCTCGTACGCGGTGGGGTAGGCCCCCCGCTCCTGCAGCGCGGGCACGACCCTGTCCACGACGTCGTCGAGGCCTGACGGCACGATCCACGGGCTGAGGTTGAACCCGTCGACGGCGCCGGTGCGCACCCAGCGGGTCAGCTCGTCCGCCACGGTCCCGGGGGTGCCGGTGAAGCCGCGCTCGCCCGCGTTGCGGATGACGAGCTCGCGGATCGACAGGTTCTCGGCCTCGGCGACAGCGCGCCACTGCCGGGCGATCTCGTGCGTGCGGGCGCCGGTCGTGGCGGAGCCGCGCTCGCCGCCGAGCTCGGCGACCACAGGGTCGTGCGACGGGAGCGGACCGTCGGGGTCGTAGGACGAGAGGTCCTCGCCCCAGATGTTGCCGACGATCGACAGCGCCGTGGCGGGGGTGACCTGGGCGCGGCGCACCCAGCGGGCCTTCTCCTCGGCCTCGGCCGGGGTGTCGCCCACGACGATCGCGGTGCCGGGGAAGATCTTCACGTCGTCCTCCGGGCGCCCGGCGGCGACGACGCGGCGGCGGACGTCGGCGGCGAACCCCAGCGCGTCGGCGAGGACCGCGCCGTGCCGGGAGAAGATCACGTCGGCGTGCGCGGCGGCGAAGTCCCGCCCCTGCGGGGAGTCGCCCGCCTGGAAGATCACCGGGTGGCCCTGCGGGCTGCGGGGCGTGGTGGCGTCGAGGACCAGGTCGCGGGGCGTGCGCAGGTCGGTGCCGGGTACGGTCACGCGCGCCACCGTTCCCTCCCCGGCCGCGCCGGTGGCGTCCGGGAACGCGTCCCAGACGCCGCGGGCGACCGCGAGGACGGCGGCCGCGCGCTCGTAGCGGTCGGCGTGGTCGAGGTACCCGCCCCGGCGGAAGTTCTCGCCGGTCCAGGCGTTGTCCGTCGTGACGACGTTCCACGCCGCCCGCCCGCCGGACAGGACGTCGAGGCTCGCGAGGCGCCGGGCCAGGTCGGCGGGGTCGTGGTACGTGGTGTTCTGCGTGGCCACGAGGCCGATGCGCTCGGTGATCGCCGCGAGCGCGGCGAGCTGGGTGATCGCGTCGGGGCGGCCCACGACGTCGAGGTCGTGGATCCGGCCGCGGGTCTCGCGCAGGCGCAGGCCCTCGCCGAGGAAGAACGCGTCGAACAGGCCGCGCTCGGCCGTGCGGACCACGCGCTCGAAGGACGCGAAGTCGGTCTGCGACCCGGACTCCGGGTCGGACCAGATGGTGGTGTGGTTGACGCCCTGGAAGAAGACGCCGAAGTGCACCTGCGCGCGGGGGCGGGTGATCGGGGCGTCGGGGGCGTGGGGCGGTGTCGTCGGTGCGGTCATCGGGGTTCCTCAGGCGGTCGCGGCGGCGTGCGGGGCGGCGTGCCGCGCCCGGGTGCCGGCGTCGGGGCGGGTGGCGTAGCGGTTGGCGGGGCGCGGGAGCCCGAGCGTCTCGCGCAGGGTGGCGCCCGCGCGGGGCGCCGCGGTGAGCCGGGCGGCGCGCAGCGCGGGGAGCACGTCGCGGGAGAGCACGGGCAGGTCGACGTCCAGCACGGCGGGCAGCAGGCGCACGCCCGCGACGTCGCCCGAGGCGGCCAGCCGGGCGAGGAGACCGGACAGGCCCGCGGCGTCGCCGGAGTACCGCAGGGCACCCGCCCCCCAGCCCGTGCGCGCCCCCGTGGGGGCCGCGGCGTCGAGCTCGGCGAGCCGGGCCCGTGCGGTGCGGCCGCCGGCGTCGAGCACCACCTCCAGGTCGACCACAGCCAGGGCGGCGCCGTCGTGCGCGCCGGGCACGGGGGAGGTCGCGGCGCGCGCCGCCGCCCGGGCGGCCGCGATGTCGGAGCCGCCGACGAGCACGACGTCGACCAGTGGCTCGTCGCGTACCGACGGCGCGACGTCGCCGGCCGGGGCGAGCACCACGAGCTGCCCCTGCGGCGGCCGGGGGCTGATGAGCGGGCCCTTCACCGAGAAGGTCTCGCCCACGAAGTCGACGTGGTGCAGCCGGTCGCGGTCCACGTAGCGTCCGGTCGCGACGTCGCGGATCACGGCGTCGTCCTCCCACGAGTCCCAGAGGTCGCGCACCACCTGGACGACGTCGCGGGTCTCGCGGGCGAGGTCGGCGACGGGCTCGCGACCGTAGGCGTCGGCCGTCTCCGGGGCGCGGGTGGCCGCGGCGAGCCAGCCGC
>NZ_JBHXAW010000155.1:0-10475 GCF_042726645.1 Isoptericola sp. NPDC060257 | reverse complement strand
GGGACGCCCCCGGGCCGGAGGCCCTTGCTGCAGTGGTGCGACGCGTCAGACCTTCGGGGTCGCGGTGGTCGTGCCGCCCCCGTTGGTCGTGGTCGGGGCGATCGTGACACGGTAGTTGTACTTGTGAGAGGCCGTGAACTTGTAGGTCTTCAGGCCGTACTTGTCCAGGGTGATCGTCTTGCGCGTGTGCCAGCCGGTGGAGTTCTTGTACTGCACCTTCACCTTGGCGTACGAGTACGAGTGCCAGCCGGACGGGGTGTACCTCTTCAGGCCGATCTTGACGGTCTTGTGGCTGCCGCTCGAGGTCACCTGGATGACGTTGCCGTACTTGAGCTTGCCGTCGATCGCGGACTTCATCATGAAGGTGCCGCGGGAGTACGAGGTGTCCTTGAGCGTGACGTCCGGCGTGCTCGAGTTGTAGTCGGTGTCGACCACCACGCGCACGTTCTTCACCGTGAAGGTGCCGCGGCCCCAGGACGACTTCGCCGCGATGTAGGTGTCCAGGCTCTTGTAGTTCTGCGAGGCGACCGAGCCCAGGTCGAGGTTCTTGGCGACGCGAGTGCTGCCGCGGTAGACGTCGGCGGAGATGTCGGCCCACCAGTACGTGCCGTAGCCGCTCAGGTTGCCGAGCTTCACGCTCGTGTGGACGTCGTAGTACTTCGTCGCGGAGTTGGTCCCGGTGCTGCCGTTGGAGGGCGTGACCTTGATCGAGGTCACGTCGATCGCCGGGGCGGTGGCTGCGGTCGCCGGAGCGACGGCGGTGCCGAGCAGGAGCGAGGCCGCCGCCACCGTCGTGACCGCGAGCTTGGACAGGATGCGCATGGGGACCCTTTCGAGGGGAGAGGTGAGCCGCGCGGATCTTATTCAGGTGCCCGTGATATGTGCCCGCCGAAACCACCGCCCGGACCGTCCAGGACCTGCGGTAGCGGATACCGGCGAGCGGCCTCGCCGGCGGGGCGACAGGTCCCGCAGGCCCGGGATCCCGGGCCTCGCGAGGGCTGACCGGTCGGCCGTCGCCTCCCGCCCCGCCCTCCCGTGCGGCACGCGGCGGTCGTCCGAGGCCCGAAGATTTCACCCGCTCAGCCCACGCTCAGCCGCCTCCGCGCGTGCGTAGAGGGCCCCCGTCCAGACAGCCCTGCCCAAGGTCGCCGAGGTGGTCGGCGACCCGATGACCACAGCCTCGGTCGACGAGCCGGAGCGGGCGCACGAGAACGGGGTACGCGAAGCGTGGGGGCACGTGTCCGGCACTCACCGGTCGGGGGTGGGCGGGGTCGACCGCGCGTAGCGCGCGGTCAGACGGCGGAGGTGTGCGACGAGCTCCGGCGGTCCGGTGACGTCGAAGTCCGCGTCGAGCAGTCCCAGGTACGCGCCGAGCGTCTCCACGGTGTCGGCCCCGGTGTCCAGCACGCACGTGTGCTCGTCGACGCGTTCGACGACGCCCACCGCCGGGCTGATCCGCTCGCCCACCACGTCGGCAGGGGCGTGCACGGTGACCCGCGCCCGGTATCTCCAGGCGGCGGCGGAGACCCGGCTCGACACGTACGCCGCGACGTCGTCGGGCAGCTCCCGCGGGGCGAACCGCGGGCCGGTGGGGATGCGCGGCCGCATCCGGTCGACGCGGAAGGTCCGCCAGTCGTCCCGGTCCAGGTCCCACGCGAAGAGGTACCAGCGGCGGCCCCAGCTCACCAGCCGGTACGGCTCGACGGCGCGCACGGTGGCCGCGCCGGAGTGGTCCGCGTAGTCGAACCGGAGCCGCTCGCGGTCGCGGCAGACGGCGGCGAGCGTCGTCAGGACCTCCGTGTCGACGGTCGGTCCCGTGTCGTCGCGGGGCACGGGCACCGTGTAGGCCTGCAGGGCGCCGACCCGGCGGCGCAGCCGGGAGGGCAGCACCTGCTCCAGCTTGGCCAGCGCCCGGAGCGACGCCTCCTCGATCCCCGCGATGGCGCCGCCCGTCGCGGTGCGGAGCCCGACGGTGACCGCGACCGCCTCGTCGTCGTCGAGCAGCAGCGGCGGCAGGTCCGCACCGGCGCCGAGGCGGTAGCCGCCCACGTTCCCGCGCGTGGCCACGACCGGGTAGCCGAGGTCCCGCAGACGCTGGACGTCGGCGCGCACGGTCCGCCCGCTCACCCCGAGCCGCCGGGCCAGCTCGGGACCGGCCCAGTCGCGCGGGAGCTGGAGGAGCGAGAGCAGGCGCAGCAGCCGGGCCGAGGTCTCCAACATGGCCCCAGATTCCCACGCCATGAGGAAGCAGATCTTCCTGATAGGCCGCCAGAGTGGGATCCATGGACATCACCGAGTACCGCATCGACATCCCCCAGGCCGACCTCGATGACCTCGACCAGCGCCTCTCGCGCGTGCGCTGGACCCACGAGCTTCCCGACGGCGGAAGCGACTACGGCGTGTCGCTCGAGTACCTGCAGGGTCTGGTCCGGCGCTGGCGCGAGGAGTACGACTGGCGCGCCTGGGAGGCGCGGCTCAACCGGTACCCGCAGTTCACGACGACCATCGACGGGCAGAACGTGCACTTCATGCACGTCCGCTCTCCCGAGGCGGATGCGACCCCCCTGCTGCTGACGCACGGCTGGCCGACGACGGTCGTCGAGTACCTTGACGTGATCGAGCGCCTGAGCGACCCGCGAGCCCACGGCGGGGACCCGGCCGACGCTTTCCACCTGGTGATCCCGTCGGTGCCCGGCTTCGGCTTCTCGGGCCACACCACCGACCGCGGCTGGAGCCGGTACCGGATCGCGAAGGCGTGGGCCGAGCTGATGCGCCGCCTCGGGTACGAGCAGTACGGCGCGCACGGCAACGACGGCGGCTCCCTCATCTCGCCCGAGGTCGGGCGCTGCGACCCCGAACACGTCCTCGGGGTGCACGTGACCCAGGTCTTCTCGTTCCCCTCCGGCGATCCCGCCGAGCTGGAGAACCTGTCACCGGAGGACCGGAAGAACGTCGAGTTCCTGGCGTGGTGGCTGGAGAACGGCGGTGCGTACGACAAGCTGCAGTCGACCGCCCCGCAGACGCTCTCGCACGCGCTCGCGGACTCGCCGGTGGGACAGCTCGGCTGGAACGCGCAGCTGCTCGGCCCGAACCTCGACCCCGACTACGTGCTCACGAACACGATGATCTACTGGCTCACCAACACGGCGGCGTCGTCCGCGCGTCTCTACTACGAGGACTTCCACGCCACGGACAAGCCGACCGAGCCGACCACCGTGCCGCTGGGGCTGGCCAACTTCGCCTGGGACTTCCACTCCATCCGCGCGTTCGCCGAGCGGGACCACAAGAGCATCGTGTCGTGGAACGTCTACGACACCGGTTCCCACTTCGCGGCGCACGACGCGCCCGACCTGCTGGTCGACGACATTCGCGGGTTCTTCCGCAGGCTCCGCTGAAAGCGTCGGGTCGGCCGCCGACCTCAGAAACGACGGAAGTCCCGGCCGAGTTGAACTCGACCGGGACTTCCCGTCATCTGGGCCCCCGACTTCCCGGGAAACCCCTCACGTGCGCGAGGGGGGAGTTGAACCCCCACGCCCTCTCGGGCACACGGACCTGAACCGTGCGCGTCTGCCTATTCCGCCACTCGCGCGTGCCGCAGAAGATTAGCACGGCGCGGGGGGTGGTCCCCAATCGCCTGGCGAGGGCCTCGCGCACCCCGGAAAGGGCATGGTCCCGCCGCTGGTGGCGAGCGTGGCGGCCGTCACCGCACCGTGACCTGCCGGTCCCGCTTCTGCGCCGAGCGTTCGCAGGAAATCCACACCGCGCGGAGGAGTGGTGCTGCGGCGCTGCCTACGATCTAGATAGTCTGCCCGCGGACGTGTCGGGCCAATGGGAGGAGGTGGCATGGGCGCCCTGGATCGCTTCGAGAAAGGCGTGGAGCGCGTGATGAACAACGCGTTCGCGAAGGTGGGTCGCAACAGCGAGATCAAGCCGGTCGAGCTGGCGAGCCGCCTGCGGCGCGAGATCGACGACCGCGCTGCCGTCGTCGGGCGCGACCGCACGGTCGTGCCGAACGAGTTCACGATCGAGCTGTCGTCCGCGGACTTCTCGCAGATCGACGCCTGGGGCGCGGAGACGATGGCCGACGAGCTGGCCACGAACCTCACCGAGTACGCCGCCTCGCAGCACTACGCCTTCGTCGGCCCGGTCAGCGTGTCCTTCGAGGAGCACGAGGACCTGCCGGGCGGTCGCTTCCAGCTGCGCTCTGCGACCGTGCGCGGCAACGTCGCCCCCGCCACGTCGGCGGCGCCCTCCACCCGCCACCCCCTCATCGACATCGACGGCCAGCGCTACCTGCTCACCGGCCCCGTGACGGTCATCGGCCGCGACGCCGAGGCCGACATCGTCGTCGACGACCCGGGCGTCTCGCGCCGCCACCTGGAGATCCGCGTGACACCGGACGGCGTCGTCGCGACCGACCTCGGCTCCACGAACGGGCTGTTCGTCGAGGGCCACCAGGTGCCCGCGGCCACGCTGCTCGACGGGAACACCCTGACCATCGGCCGTACCCGCATCATGTTCTGGACCGGCAGCGCCTCGGGCCAGCAGAACGAAGGCTGGTGATCCCCCCAGGATGAGTGAGCTGACGATCACCCTGCTGCGGCTGGGCTACCTGGTGCTGCTCTGGGTGTTCGTGCTCTCCGCGATCGCGGTGCTGCGCCGCGACCTGGCACCCCGGGGCGCCCCGCGCGCCTCCAAGTCCGAGCGCCGTCGCGCGGAGGCCGCACCCGCACCCGCCGCGGGCGCCCCGGCCGCCGCAGCACCCGCGCCCGCCCGGCGCGGCGGGCCCACGCGCCTCGTCGTGACGACCGGCCCGCTGGCCGGCACGACCCTTCCGCTGTCCTCGGCGTCGATCCTCATCGGCCGGTCGCCGGGCTGCACCCTCGTGCTCGACGACGACTACTCGTCGTCGCGCCACGCCCGCATCTTCCCGCAGGGCGACCAGTGGTACGTGGAGGACCTCGGGTCGACGAACGGCACCTTCATCGGGGACACCCAGGTGTCGGGACCGCAGCCGCTGGCGCCGGGTGTCGGCGTCCGGATCGGCCAGTCCGTCGTCGAGCTCCAGGGGTGACCGCTCCGTGACCCTCACCCTGCGCTACGCCGCGCGGTCCGACGTCGGGCTCGTGCGGTCCAACAACCAGGACTCCGCGTACGCCGGGCCGCACCTGCTGGCCGTCGCCGACGGCATGGGCGGGCACGCGGGCGGCGACGTCGCGTCGCGCCTCGCGATCGCCGCCCTCGCCCCGCTCGACCGTACGGAGCACGGCCCCGAGGAGGCGCTGACCGACCTCGAGCACACGGTCGAGCGCGCCCGCCAGGACCTGGTGCGCGTCAGCGACGCCGACCCGGAGCTGGTCGGCATGGGCACCACCGTCACCGCCCTGCTGCACACCGGCACCACGCTGGTGATGGCCCATCTCGGCGACTCCCGCGCCTACCTGCTGCGCGACGGCCGCTTGACGCAGGTCACGGTGGACCACACCTTCGTGCAGCACCTGGTGGACACGGGCCGCATCTCGCCGGAGGAGGCGGAGCACCACCCGCAGCGCAACGTCGTCATGCGGGTGCTGGGCGACTTCGACGTCGACCTCACGCCCGACATGTCCGTGCGCGAGGCGCGCGCCGGCGACCGGTGGCTGCTCTGCTCCGACGGGCTGTCCGGGTTCGTCTCGCCCGAGCAGATCACCGAGGTGCTCACCGAGACCGCGGCGCCCGACGAGGCCGCCGACCTGCTGATCACCCTGTCCATGACGGCGGGCAGCACCGACAACATCACCGTCGTCGTCGCCGACGTCGTGGACGACGGCGACGACCCCGTGGCGGAGGGCGCGACGGCGGCCCCGGTCGAGGGCGCGACCGTGCCGCAGGTCGTGGGCGCAGCCGCCACGGGCGAGCTCCCCGCGGTCCTCCAGACGCCGGCCGACGACCCGGACGACGACCCCGCGCCCACCGAGCAGGGCGCGTCCGACGACCCGGACGACCCCGAGGACGACGACGCCGACGACGACGCCAGGCCCGCCCGCAAGCGCCGGCCGTGGATCACGGTGCTCGTGGTGCTCGTGGTGCTCGGCGGCGTCGGGTACGGCCTGTGGCGCGCGTACGGGTGGACGCAGGAGCAGTACTACGTCGGCGTCGCCGACGGCGAGGTCGCGGTCTTCCAGGGCATCCCGGCCAGCGCCGGCCCCCTGACCCTCTCCACCCCGGTGGAGCTCACCGGCACCCCGGTCTCCGACCTGCCGGACTACTGGGCGGACCGCCTCGACGGGTCCATCCGGGCGTCGTCCGAGGCCGAGGCTCGCGAGCGCGCGGACCGGCTCATCGCCGAGGCCGCCCCCGAGCCGACACCGTCTCCGACCCCCTCCGCCAGCCCCTCGAGCTCGCCGTCCCCCTCGAAGAGCACGTCGACCGCGAAGCCCACGAAGCAGCCCACCGACGCCGACAGCAAGGCCGACGGGGGGTCGAAGGGGTGAGCGTCGACGTCGAGACCCCCGCCGGGCGCACGGTCGAGCCCACCGAACGCCGTCCCGCCCGCCTGGCCGAGCTGTTCCTGCTGATCCTCGCCCTGGCCGCGGGCATCAGCGCGTTCGCGATGGTCGGCCGCAGCGTCACGGGCGAGCTGCCCGGCGACTTCTGGGCCGTGAGCCTGCTCCTCACGGGTATCGCCGCGGCGGCGCACGTCGTGCTGCGCCTCCGCGCCCCGTGGGCCGACCAGGTGATCCTGCCCGCCGTGGTGCTGCTCAACGGCCTCGGCCTGGCCATGATCCTGCGGCTCCAGCTCGCGGACACCAAGGGCGCCGACGCCTGGTCGCAGATGATGTACACCGCGCTCGGCGCGGTCATCGCGATCCTCCTCGTCTGGTTCCTGCGCGACCACCGGTGGATCCGCCGCCTCACGTACACGGCGATGCTCGTGGGCCTCGGGCTCGTCGTGCTGCCGCTCCTGCCCGTCATCGGGCGGGAGATCAACGGCGCCCGCATCTGGGTGAACATCGCCGGCTTCTCCCTGCAGCCCGCCGAGTTCGCCAAGATCGCGTTCGCGATCTTCTTCGCCGGGTACCTCGTGACCAACCGCGACACCCTGGCCCTCGCGGGCAAGAAGGTGCTCGGCCTGCAGCTGCCGCGCATCCGCGACCTCGGCCCGATCATCATCGTGTGGGCGGCGTCCCTGGCCGTCCTCGTCTTCGAGCGCGACCTCGGCACCTCGCTGCTGTTCTTCGGCCTGTTCGTCGCGATGCTCTACCTCGCCACCGAGCGGTTCAGCTGGGTGCTCATCGGGCTCGTGCTGTTCGCGGCCGGCGCGCTCGTCGCCGCGAGCGTGTTCCCGCACGTCGGAGCGCGCATGGACGTGTGGCTGCACCCGTTCGACAACGAGCTGTACAACGCGGTCGGCGGGTCCTACCAGATCGTGCAGGGCACGTTCGCGCTGGCCGCGGGCGGCCTGTTCGGCACCGGCTGGGGCGAGGGCTACCCGTACCTCGTGCCGTACGCCTTCTCCGACTTCATCTACTCGTCGCTGGGCGAGGAGCTCGGCCTCACCGGCCTGCTCGCGATCCTGCTGACGTACCTGCTCATCGTGCAGCGCGGCCTGCGCACCGCCATCGCCGTGCGCGACGGCTTCGGCAAGCTGCTGGCCGGCGGTCTCGCGTTCGTCATGGCGCTGCAGCTCTTCGTCGTCGTCGGCGGCATCACGCGCATCATCCCGCTGACCGGCCTGACGCTGCCGTTCATGGCGCAGGGCGGGTCGTCGCTGCTGGCCAACTGGATCGTCATCGCGCTGCTGCTGCGCGTCTCCGACAACGCCAGGCGCCCGTCGGCGCTGCCGATGCGCGGCACGGTCGCGCAGGGCGGCGGCATGCACGACCCCATCGTGGTCGGCGCGCACGACGGGACGACGCCGGGCGGCGGCGTCCCCGTCCGGCGGTCGGCCGCGGACGCGCCGTCGCGCGGGTCGACGCCGTCGCACCCCACCGAGGCGTTCGGCGGGCCGCTCGACCCGCGCCGCGACGATCCCCGAGGAACGACTGGAGGTGAGCACCTGTGAACACGACCCTGCGCCGGCTCGCGAGCGTCGTCATGGTCATGTTCCTGGCGCTCATGGTGTCGACCACGTGGATCCAGTTCTTCCACGCCGACGAGCTGAACAGCGACACCCGCAACATCCGCTCGATCTACGCCGAGTACGGGCGCGCCCGCGGCCCGATCGTCGTCGGCGGCGAGGCCGTCGCGCTGTCCAAGCCCGTCGACGACGAGTTCGGCTACCAGCGCGAGTACACGAACGGCAAGCTCTACTCACCGCTCACCGGCTTCTTCTCTCTCGCGAACGGCACGACGGCGATCGAGCACGCGGAGAACGACTACCTCAACGGTCAGGCCGACGCCCTGTGGGTGGACCGGCTGCAGAACCTCCTCACCGGTCGTGACCCGGAGGGCTCCTCCGTCGAGCTCACCATCGACCCGAAGGCGCAGAAGGCCGCGTGGGACGCCCTGGGCGACCAGGAGGGCGCCGTCGTCGCCCTCGACCCCAAGACGGGCGCCGTCCTCGCGATGGTGTCCAAGCCGTCCTTCGACCCCAACGACCTGGCGTCGCACTCCACCAAGAAGGCCGGGCAGGCGTACACCGACCTGCTCAACGACGACGACGAGCCGCTGGTGAACCGCGCGACGTCCTGGAACCCGCCCCCCGGGTCGACGTTCAAGCTCGTCACGACCGCCGCCGCGCTCGAGAGCGGCCACTACACGCCCGACACGGTGATCGACGCGCCGTCCTCGTACACCCTGACGGGCACGAACACGCAGGTCGGCAACTTCGCAGGCACGTCGTGCGCGTCGTCGGGGAAGATGACGCTGGCCGACGCGCTGCGGATCTCCTGCAACACCGCGTTCCTCGGCCTGGGCGGCGAGCTCGGTGCCGACGCGATGAACGAGCAGGCCGAGAAGTTCGGCGTCGGCAAGCGGTTCGAGGTCCCGTTCTCGACCGCGGCGAGCCAGTACGACCCGGACCCGGACGAGATGAACACGGCGCAGGTCGAGCTGTCCGGCATCGGCCAGGGCAGCGTCGCCACCACGCCGCTGCAGGTCGCGATGATCTCCGCAGCGATCGCGAACGGCGGCGAGGTCATGCAGCCCTTCTCGGTGGACACCGTGCGGGACCCGCAGCTCGAGGTGGTCCGTGAGACCTCGCCGTCGAGCCTCGGCCGCGCCGTCTCGGAGAAGACCGCGGGCCAGCTCACGGACATGATGAAGAGCGTCGTCGAGTCCGGGTCGGGCACGAGCGCCCAGATCCCCGGCGTCACCGTCGCCGGCAAGACCGGCACCGCCCAGCACGGCGACAACTCCCAGCCGCCGCACGTGTGGTTCACCGGCTTCGCGCCGGCGGAGGACCCGCAGGTCGCGGTCGCCGTCGTCGTCAAGAACGGAGGCAAGCTCGGCGGCCAGGCCACCGGCGGCTCCGTCTCCGCACCGATCGCCAAGGCCGTCATGGAAGCGGTGCTGAACGGATGAGGCCGGCCACGGGGCTCGCGCTCGGCGAGCGGTACCGCCTCACGCGCCGTATCGCCATCGGCGGCATGGGCGAGGTCTGGGTGGCCGACGACGGCTACCTGGGCCGCGAGGTCGCGGTGAAGGTGCTCCGTGAGGAGTACACCGGCAACGAGGACTTCCTGCGCCGCCTGCGCACGGAGGCGCGCAACAGCGCCGCCCTGTCCCACCCGAACATCGCGCAGATGTACGACTACGGCGAGCAGGACGGCGCCGGCTTCCTCGTCATGGAGCTGGTGCTGGGCGAGCCTCTGGCCGACCTGCTCGAGCGCGAGCCGGTCGTCGCGCCCCGCAAGCTGCTGCCGATCCTCGCCGCCACGGCGCGGGGTCTGCACCACGCGCACCTGGCCAAGGTGGTGCACCGCGACGTCAAGCCCGGCAACATCCTGCTGGAGCACGGCGGCAGCGTGAAGATCACCGACTTCGGCGTCTCGCTCGCCGCCAACCAGGCCCCCATGACGGCCACCGGCATGGTCATGGGCACGGCGCAGTACCTGTCGCCCGAGCAGGCGGTGGGGCAGCCCGCGACGGCGGCGTCCGACGTCTACGCGCTCGGGGTGGTCGCGTACGAGGCGACGGCGGGCAAGCGCCCGTTCACGGGCTCGACGCCGGTCGACATCGCCGTCGCGCACGTCAACGCGCCGGTCCCGCCGCTGCCCACGCACGTGCACCCGGGGCTCGCGGACGTCATCGGGCGCATGCTCGAGAAGGACCCGTCGCGCCGGCCCGAGTCCGCCGCCGCCCTCGCGGGGGAGCTCGAGTCGCTCGCCCGCGAGATCGCGGAGGATCCGCTCGGCGCCCGGTCCCGGTCCGCGCGGCGCGCCGCGGCGGCGCGCCAGGGCGCCCGCCCGGCCCGTGCCGTCCCCGCGCACGCCGCGCCCACGGCGCCGCGACCCGCCGGGCCTGCCGCTCCGGCCGCCCCCGCCGGCCCTGGG
>NZ_JBHXAW010000154.1:0-10512 GCF_042726645.1 Isoptericola sp. NPDC060257 | reverse complement strand
GCGCCGCATCCTCGTCGTGCCGGAGCTGCCCAAGACCAGGTCCGGCAAGATCATGCGCCGCCTGCTGCGCGACGTCGCCGAGAACCGCACCGTGGGCGACGCGACCACGCTCGCCGACTCCTCGGTGATGGACCTCATCTCCGCGGGTCTCGCCAAGCCGTCGGCGGCCGACGAGGACTGACAGCGGTACGACGGGCCGAGCCTGTCCGGGTCCTCACGGCCCCGGCAGGCTCGGCTTAACCGTTTCAGCCTTCGGAACGGTGGGGTCGCCTCGACCACTGTGGGACCGCACGCGCAGCGCGTGCCGAGTCGCACGAGAGACGAGGACGTCCGCCATGTCGCACTCTCCCCACCCGCCCGCTCCCCCCGGCGCGACGGCGCGCCCGGCGGCGCGGCACGTCGTCCCCGCGGCGGTCGCCGCGGCGGCCCTCGCCGCCGGCGCCGCGGCCGCCTTCGTCGCCACGGCGCCCGGCGCGCACGCCGACACCCCGCCCGGCATCCACGTCGCCGACGGCCGGGTCGTCGAGGCCGACGGCACCGACCTCGTGCTCCGCGGCGTCAACCACGCGCACACCTGGTACACCCAGCAGACGGACTCGTTCGCGGACATCAAGGCCGCGGGCGCGAACAGCGTGCGCGTCGTGCTGTCCAGCGGCGACCAGTGGACCCGCAACACCCCCGAGGACGTCAGAGGCGTCGTCGACCTCTGCGAGGAGAACCAGCTGGTCTGCATCCTCGAGGTGCACGACACCACCGGGTACGGCGACACGTCCGCGCCCGCCGCCGCCACCCTCGACCAGGCCGTCGACTACTGGGAGGACCTCTACCCGACGCTCGCCGGCACCGAGGACTACGTCATGGTGAACATCGGCAACGAGCCGATGGGCAACGACGACGCCACCAACGAGACCTGGGGCAGTGCGACCTCCGACGCCATCGTGCGGCTGCGCGACATCGGCTACGAGCACGCGATCGTCGTCGACGCGCCGAACTGGGGGCAGGACTGGAAGAACTACATGCGGCCCGCGGCCGCCGACGTGTTCGCGTCCGACCCCGACGCCAACACGGTCTTCTCCATCCACATGTACAGCGTGTACAACCAGCACCAGACGGTGACGGACTACCTCGAGTTCTTCGTCGACGCGGGGCTGCCCATCGTCGTCGGCGAGTTCGGCTGGCAGCAGACCTCCGCCGACGTCGACGAGGACTGGGTGCTGTCGGAGGCGGAGCGCCTCGACCTGGGCTGGCTCGCCTGGTCGTGGAGCGGCAACACCGACCCCTATCTCGACCTGGTCCTCGGCTTCGACGCCGCGAACCCCAGTGCGTGGGGCACACGGATCATCGACGGCGCCGACGGCCTGCGCGAGACCGCCGTCGAGGCGTCGTGGTTCGGCGGCGGCACCGAGCCGACCGACCCGCCCACCGACCCGCCCACCGACCCGCCCACGGACGGCGCGTGCACCGCGACGGTGCGAGTCGTGGCGTCGTGGTCCGGCGGCTGGCAGGGCGAGGTGACCGTGACGGCCGGCGACGCCGCCGTCGACGGCTGGGACGTCGCGTTCGCGCTGCCCGCGGGCGTCACGGTCGCCCAGGTCTGGGGCGGCGAGGCGACCTCGGACGCCGACGGCGTCCACGTGACCCCCGCCGCCTGGAACCGCACCCTCGCCGCGGGAGCCACGGCGACCGCCGGGTTCATCGGGACGGGGAGCGCGCCGTCAGCCGCCCCGACCGCGACCTGCACGGCGAGCTGACCCCGACCGCCGAACATGCAGTCGCGCGCGTCCTGACGGTGCAGAACGTGCGCAGCTGCATGTTCGGCGCTGCCGGTCCTCGGTGAGAATGGGGTCGTGCCCACCTCACCCGCCCTGTCCTTCGACCCCCTCGACGAGGCCGCGCAGGACGCCGTGCGCGCCCTCGCCGCGGCGGCGTCCGCCCACGACGGCGTCGCCCCCCTGTCGGAGCAGCCGCTGCTGCGCCTGGGCGCGGACGCCGACTGGCTGACGCACGTCGTCGCGCGCGACGGCGAGGGCGCCGTCGTCGGCTACCTCCAGGTGGACCGGGGCGGCGACGACGCGAGCGCCGAGCTCGTGGTGCACCCCGACCACCGGCGCCGGGGCGTCGGTGGCGTCCTGCTGCGCACCGCCGAGCGCGACGCGCGGCTGCCGATGTTCTCGGGCGCCCCGGGCCAGCGCGGCAAGCCGCTGCGGGTGTGGGCGCACGGCGACCTGCCCGCGGCGCGGGCGTTCGCCGCGGCGCACGGCTACGAGGCCGCGCGCGAGCTGCTCGTGCTCGCCCGCCCCCTCGGGCCCGACGACGCGGCGCGCGACGTGCCGGACCTGCCCGGCCTCTCCCTGCGGACGTTCCGCCCCGGCGCCGACGACGAGGCGTGGGTGCGGCTCAACGCGCGCGCGTTCGCGGACCACCCGGAGCAGGGCCGCCTCACGGTCGACGACCTGAACGACCGGCAGCGCGAGCCCTGGTTCGACGCCGAGGGCTTCTTCCTCGTCGTGCCCGGCGACGACGCCGCCGGCCCGGGGAGCGAGCCGCTCGGCTTCCTGTGGACCAAGGTCGAGAACGACCAGCCGCACGGTTCCCGGGACGGAGAGAGCCGCTCCGGAGAGATCTATGCGGTCGGCGTCTCCCCCGACGCGCAGGGCCGCGGGCTGGGCCGCGCGCTCACCGCCGTCGGGCTGCGCCACCTGGCGCGCGTGGGCTGCGACCGCGCGGTGCTCTACGTGGACGGGGACAACGCGCCCGCGCTGGCCACGTACGCGAGCGCCGGCTTCGAGCGCGCCGCCGTGGACGTCCAGTACGCGCGGCCCGCGGACGCGTAGCGACGGCATGGCGGACTTCGTCACCCGCCGTTCACCTATCGGTGCCACGATGGGGGGCATGACAGCGTCGCGCCCCCGAACGTCCCGGTCCCGCGACGGACGCGGCGCCTCCGCCGCGCCGGACTCCGCCGTCGCGGCCGCCGAGGTGACGGACAGCCGCCCGCGCTCCACGGCCGTCGCGACGTCCCGCCCCCTGGACCCGCAGCTCGCGGCCCACATCGCCGAGCACATCGCCGAGGAGCCGGCGCCCGGCGACGGCGTCGCCGCCGCGGTCGAGCTCGAGCCCCTGCCCGACGACCGGTTCGCGGAGCGGGAGCTGAGCTGGCTCGCGTTCAACGAACGGGTGCTGGAGCTGGCCGAGGACCCGTCGCTGCCGCTGCTGGAGCGCACCCGCTTCCTCGCGATCTTCGCGTCCAACCTGGACGAGTTCTTCATGGTGCGGGTGGCGGGCCTGAAGCGCCGCATCGCCACGGGCATCGCCGTCACCGCGGCGTCCGGCATGAGCCCGCGGCAGGTGCTGGAGACGATCGGCGAGGGCGCGCACCGCCTCATGACGCGGCACGCGGAGGTGTTCCGCTCCGACGTGCAGCCGGCGCTCGACGCCGAGGGCATCACGATCGTGCACTGGGACCAGCTCGAGGTCCGCGAGCAGGAGCGCCTGCACAAGTTCTTCCGCAAGCAGATCTTCCCCGTGCTCACGCCGCTCGCGGTGGACCCGGCGCACCCGTTCCCGTACATCTCGGGGCTGTCGCTCAACCTGGCGGTCGTCGTCGCGAACCCGCTGACGGGCAAGGAGCACTTCGCCCGCGTCAAGGTGCCGCCGCTGCTGCCGCGGTTCATCGCCGTCGACGACCGCGGCCGCCCGTCGGCCCCCACGCCCACGCAGGGCGGCGGCACGCAGACGTCGTTCGTGCCGTTGGAGGAGGTCATCGCCCAGCACCTCGACCACCTCTTCCCGGGCATGGAGGTGCGCGAGAGCCACACGTTCCGCGTCACGCGCAACGAGGACGTGGAGGTCGAGGAGGACGACGCCGAGAACCTCCTGCAGGCGATGGAGAAGGAGCTGCTGCGCCGCCGGTTCGGCCCGCCCGTGCGGCTCGAGCTGGCGCACGGCATCTCGCCGCGCATCCGCGAGCTGCTGGTGCGCGAGCTCGACGTGGCCGAGGAGGAGGTGTACGAGCTGCCCGCGCCGCTCGACCTCACCGGCCTCAACGTCATCGCCGACATCGAGCGCGCGTCGCTGCACTACCCGCCCTTCGTCCCGACGACGCACCGCCAGCTCGCCGAGGTGGAGTCCGCCACGGCGCGCGACGTCTTCGCCGCGATCCGCGAGCGGGACATCCTGCTCCACCACCCCTACGACTCGTTCTCCACGTCGGTGCAGACGTTCCTCGAGCAGGCGGCCGCCGACCCGGCGGTCCTCGCGATCAAGCAGACGCTGTACCGCACGTCCGGCGACTCCCCGATCGTGGACGCCCTGATCGACGCCGCCGAGGCGGGCAAGCAGGTGCTCGCGCTCGTCGAGATCAAGGCGCGGTTCGACGAGCAGGCCAACATCTCCTGGGCACGCAAGCTCGAGGAGGCGGGCGTGCACGTCGTGTACGGGATCGTCGGCCTCAAGACGCACGCCAAGCTGTCCCTCGTGGTGCGCCAGGAGGCGGACGGGCTGCGCCGGTACTGCCACGTCGGCACCGGCAACTACCACCCGAAGACGGCCCGCATGTACACCGACCACGGCCTGCTCACGTGCGACCGCGACGTCGGCCAGGACCTCACGCGCCTGTTCAACCAGCTCTCCGGGTACGCCCCGCAGTCGCGCTTCCACCGGCTCCTGGTCGCGCCCCGCGCCGTGCGGGCCGGCCTCATCGAGCGCATCGAACGGGAGGCCGACGCCGCCCGCGCCGGGCACGACGCGTGGGTGCGTATCAAGGTGAACAGCGCCGTCGACGAGGCCACGATCGACGCCCTGTACCGAGCCTCGCAGGCCGGGGTGAAGGTCGACCTCGTGGTCCGCGGCATCTGCGCGCTGCGGCCGGGCGTGCCGGGGCTGAGCGAGAACGTGCGGGTGCGCTCCATCCTCGGCCGGTTCCTGGAGCACTCCCGGATCTACGCGTTCGCCAACGCGGCCGGACCGGCCATCGGCGAGGGGCCGGAGTCCGGCCCGGAGGTCTACATCGGCTCGGCCGACCTCATGCACCGCAACCTCGACCGTCGCGTCGAGGCGCTGGTCCGGATCGCCGACGAGGGCCAGGTCGCGGAGCTCCTGGAGCTCATGGACGCGTCCATGTCGGACGAGACCTCCACGTGGCACCTCCAGCCGGACGACACCTGGGTGCGACAGGCCGTCGGTCCGGACGGCGCCCCCCTCGCGGACCTGCAGGCGCAGCTCGTCGCCCGCCACCGCCGTCGGCCCGAGCGGGCTCGATGAGGGCGCGGTGAGGGCGGCTCGGGTGCGCCGGGCGGCGGGCACCACGGCGTCGCCGCTCGTGGACAGGCTGGGGGCGACGTCGGTGGAGCACGCCCCGGTGATCGAGTCGGCGGGCGGGCTCGTGTGGCGCGAGCGGGACGGACGGCTTCAGGTGCAGCTCGTGCACCGGCCGCGCTACGACGACTGGTCCTGGCCGAAGGGCAAGCTCGAGCCGGGCGAGTCGCTGAACACGGCCGCCGCGCGCGAGGTGGCGGAGGAGACGGGCAAGCCCGTGGTGCTGGGCGTCCCCCTGCCGGGGCTGCAGTACCTGACCCCCGAGGGCCGCGTGAAGCGGGTGCACTACTGGGCGGCCCGCCGCGCCTCGCGGTCCGGCGACGCCGCGGCGCTGGCCGCACGGTTCCCCGTGCAACCGCCGTCGACGGACGAGGTCGACAAGAAGGCGTGGCTCGACGTCGACGCCGCCGCCGCGCGCCTGACGCGCCGCGCCGACCGCGGACCGCTCGAGGCGCTCGTGGAGGCGCACGGCCAGGGCCGGCTCGCCACGCACGCCGTCGTCATCGTCCGGCACGGCAAGGCCGTCACCCGGGCGGCATGGCACGGCGCCGAGCACGACCGGCCGCTGACGCCGGTGGGGCACGCCCAGGGCGCGGCGCTCGTGCCGGTCCTCGCGGCCTACGGAGTGACGTCCGTGGTCTCCAGCCGCTGGGAGCGCTGCGCGGCGACGATCGAGCCGTACGTGCAGGCGGCGCGCGCCCGCCCGGAGCTCAGCGACCAGCTGGGCGAGGCCGAGCACGAGCGGTCGCCGTCCCGCGTCGCCGCGACGGTGCTCGACCTGCTCGAGTCGGGACGGTCGTCGGTGCTGTGCACGCACCGCCCCGTGCTGCCGACCGTGCTGGACGTGCTGGGCCGGCACTCCCGCCGCGCCGTGGCGAACGTCCTGCCCTCGCGCGACCCGTTCCTCGAGCCCGGCGACATGCTCGTCGCCCACGTCGCGCCCACCGCCAAGGGCCCGCGCGTCGTCGCCGTCGAGAAGGTCACGCCCCGGGTCTACTGACCGTCGCGGCCGTCAGGTGAGCCAGGGGTGCAGGATCCAGGTGGTGATGGCGGCCACGAGCGCCGCGGCGGGGATCGTCAGCACCCACGCGGCGCCGATGTTCTTGGCGACGCCCCAGCGCACGGCGGAGAGCCGGCGCGTCGCGCCGACGCCCATGATCGCCGAGGTGATGGTGTGCGTCGTCGAGACGGGCGCGTGCAGGATGAACGCGTTGGCGTAGAGCACCAGCGCCGACACCGACTCGGCGACGAAGCCGCGTGCCGGGTCGAGCTCGATGATCCGCCGGCCGAGCGTGCGCATGATCCGCCAGCCGCCGGAGGCCGTGCCGAGCGAGATGGCGCCGGCCGCGGCGAGCTTGACCCACAGCGGGATGCCGGCGTCGGGGTCCGCCCAGCCGACCGTGAGCAGTGCCATGAAGATCACGCCCATGGTCTTCTGCGCGTCCTGCAGGCCGTGGCCGAGCGCCATCGCGGCGGCCGACGCGGTCTGCGCCAGGCGGAACCGGCGGGTGACCCGCGACGGGGAGGCGTTCCGGAAGATCCACAGCACCGCGACCATGACGAAGTACGCGCCGATGAAGCCGATGAGCGGCGAGAACACCATCGGCAGCACGACCTTGTCGATGATGGCCTGGCCGTAGATCGGCAGCCCGGCCGCGAGCCCCGCACCGACGAGGCCGCCGATGAGGGAGTGCGTCGACGACGACGGCAGGCCGAACCACCAGGTGATGAGGTTCCACACGATGGCGCCCACCAGGGCGCACAGCACCACGACGAGGGCGGTGTGGTTCGACGCGTCCTGCAGGTCGACGATCGACGTCGCGATGGTCTCGGCGACCTCGGTGCCCAGCAGGGCCCCGACGAAGTTCATGACTGCGGCCATGAGCAGCGCGACGCGGGGCGTCAGCGCACGGGTCGAGACCGATGTGGCGATCGCGTTGGCCGCGTCGTGGAAGCCGTTGGTGTAGTCGAAGCCGAGCGCGAGCGCGACGACGAGGACGACCAGCGCCGCCTCCACGGTCAGGACTCCTTGAGCGCGATGGTCTCGACCATGTTCGCGACCCGCTCGAAGGCGTCGGCGCCCTCCTCGAGCATGTCGACGATCTCCTTGAGCTTGATGAGCAGCACCGGGTCGGTGGTGTCGTCGAAGAGCTGCGCGATCAGCTCTCGGTGCAGCTTGTCGCCCTGGTTCTCGAGGCGATTGATCTCGACCCAGTAGTCGGACAGCTGGTCCATGGACCGCAGCCGCGGCATGGCCTCGGCGGTCAGCTCGGCACAGCGCTGCAGCACCTGCACCTGCTCGGAGACCCGCAGCGGGAGCTCGTCGACCTTGTACAGGACGATGAGGTCGCCGGCCTCCTCCATCGCGTCCATGCAGTCGTCGAGCGCGGACGCCAGGCCGTAGATGTCGTCCCGGTCGAACGGGGTGACGAACGTCTGGTTCAGGCGTCGCATGATCGAGTGGGCGGCGTCGTCGGCCACGTGCTCGGCCTCGTTGAGCCTGCGGACGATCCCTTCCCGCTCCTGCCGGGACGCCCCGAGCAGCTCCGCCAGGAGCGAGGCCCCCGTGACGTTGTGCTGCGCGAGCGTCGCCAGCATGTCGAAATAGGTCGTGTCGCGCGGTGTCAGGCGCAGGCGCACGTGTGGCTCCCGGATCGAGGACGCTGAGACTCTCACAGACTAGAGGTGGCCATCCTGGCGCGACCAGTTGAACGCGCGCTGAACGATCCGCCTCGCGGCTGCGGGAAAACTCGGGTGAGGTGCGACGCCGGACCGGGAGCGCCTCTCGGCGCGTGGCCGCTCGTAGCGGCTGAAGATGGAGCCCGGGGCTACCGCGGCCCGACGTCGCCCGAACATCGTAAGCCCGGGCGTCGGCGTGCTCCGAACACGCAGGTCAGCGCCACCGTTCACGCCCGGGACGCCTCAGTCGAGCATGCCCGCCCGCCAGCCCGCGGCGGCGCGCTCCAGCTCCTCGGCGGTGCGCACGAGGTCGGCGGCCCCGCGGGTCATCCGCGTGGCCCCGTCGGGGTCCGCGACCTCGCGGGCGTCGGCGTCGAACGCCGCACCGGTCGCGAGGATGCGGCAGAACGACGCGGCCCGTTCCAGCGCCACCGCCAGGTCGCCGGCGTAGACGCCGGACAGGACGTCGTCCGCGAGCGTCCGCAGGTCCTCGGGGGCGGGCGGGCGGGGCACGCCGGCCACCGCCTCGTGCACCGGGGCGGCGTCGACGCCGAGGCGGTAGCGCAGCCCCACGGTGCGGGGGTCGCGCCGCACCCACTCGCGCAGCACGTACAGCCGCCACAGCGCGCCGGGCAGCGAGGCGGGCGCGGCGTCGGACCACAGGGCGGCGACGACGTCGAGCCCCTCCCGCTCGACGAGGCGCACCAGGCGGTCCACGACCTCCGGGTCCTCCGCGGCCCGGGCCCGGTGCACGACGGCGCGCGCGGTGGTGTGCGCGACCTCGTCGCGCAGCGCGGGGTCGAGGGAGCCGGGGATCTGCTCCGCGGTCTGCGGGTCGAGCATGGCGGGTCGGCGGTGCCTGCGCGGCTCGGGTGCGTCGTTCACCCCTCCAGTCTCACCCCCGGAGGCCCGGGGTCGGGGCCGGGTCGCGCGACGGACGCGCGTCCGACCTGCTCAGCGCGCCGAGAGGCGGGCACCGACCTAGCATCGAGAGACGCAAGGGTCGGAAGAGCGGAGCGAGGACGATCATGACGAGCCCAGCACCAGGGTCTGCGGCGCACAGCGCCCACCGGAAGGCCACAGCCCTCGCCTTCGCGGCGGCGGTCGGCGGCTTCCTCTTCGGATTCGACTCGTCGGTCATCAACGGCGCGGTCGACGCGATCGAGGGCCAGTTCGACCTCAACTCCACCGTGACGGGCCTCGTCGTGGCGATCGCGCTGCTCGGCTGCGCGCTGGGCGCGTGGTCGGGCGGCAAGCTCGCCGACCGCTGGGGCCGCACCCACGTGATGGTGCTGGGCGCGGTCCTGTTCTTCGTGTCGTCGATCCTGTCGGCGATCGCGTGGAGCGCCTGGGACCTGGCGATCTGGCGGTTCATGGCGGGCGTCGGCATCGGCATCGCGTCCGTGATCGCCCCCGCGTACATCGCGGAGATCGCCCCCGCCGCGATGCGCGGGCGCCTCGGGTCGCTGCAGCAGCTCGCGATCACCGTCGGTATCTTCGCGGCCCTGCTGTCCGACCAGATCCTCGCGACGGCGGCCGGCAGCGCGGCGAACGAGCTGTGGTTCGGGTGGGAGGCGTGGCGCTGGATGTTCCTCGTCGCCGTGATCCCGGCGGCCGTCTACGGCATCCTCGCCATCCGGATGCCCGAGTCGCCGCGCTACCTGGTGACGAAGGGCCGTGAGGACGAGGCGCGGACCGTGCTCGCCTCCGTCCTGGGGCCCGACGAGCATCCCGACGACCGGATCGGCGAGATCCGCCGCTCGATCGCCGTCGACGAGGAGAACGCCGAGCTGGGCAGCCTCAAGGGCGACCGGTTCGGGCTCAAGCCCATCGTGTGGGTCGGCATCGTGATGGCGATCTTCCAGCAGTTCGTCGGCATCAACGTGATCTTCTACTACTCGACGACGCTGTGGCAGGCGGTCGGTTTCGACGAGTCGCAGGCGTTCCTCGTCTCGACGATCACGGCGGTCACCAACGTGGCTGTGACGTTCATCGCCATCGCCCTCATCGACAAGGTGGGGCGGCGGCCGCTGCTGCTCATCGGCTCTGCCGGCATGGCGGTCTCGCTGGGCCTGATGGCGGTGTGCTTCACGCAGGCCACCGGTTCGGGCGACTCGATCAGCCTCCCGGATCCGTGGAGCATCATCGCGCTGGTCAGCGCGAACGCCTTCGTGGTCTTCTTCGGCGCCACGTGGGGCCCGCTGATGTGGGTGCTGCTGGGCGAGATGTTCCCCAATCGGATCCGCGCCGCCGCCCTCGGTGTCGGCGCCGCGGCCAACTGGATCGCGAACTTCGCCATCACGCTGACGTTCCCGCCGATGCTCGACACGTTCGGCCCGGCGATCCCCTACCTCATGTACGCCGTCTTCGCGGTGCTGTCGTTCTTCTTCGTCCTCGGCAAGATCCCGGAGACGAAGGGCGTCGAGCTGGAGGACATGGCGGGCGAGGCGTACAAGCGCGCCTGACGCGCGCCCGAGACGTGCCGACGCGACGACGGCCCGCGACGCTCCCACGGGG
>NZ_JBHXAW010000153.1:0-10517 GCF_042726645.1 Isoptericola sp. NPDC060257 | reverse complement strand
GCTCGCGGGGCTTCGTCGTCGCGGCGGTGGCGCAGGCGGTCAGGTGCGGTCCGGCGCCTCGCCGAGGCTCACGACGAGGGACCTCAGCCGCCGCGCCTCCGCCATCCCCCGCTCGCCGTCGGCGCGCTGGATGCCCATGACCGCGATCGTGCCGCCGTCGGCGAGGTCGAGCCGCACCCACGGGTCGTCGGGGCCGAGCCGCACCTCGACGATCTCCGCCCAGGCGAGCGTCCGGGAGCGGATGAGGTTGCGGACCCGCAGGCCCTCGTCCGACGGGACGGCGTGCACGCCGCCGAGCCGCCACAGCAGCCAGCTGACGCCGAGCGCGAAGACGATGAAGGAGACCTTGTTCACCGCGGCCGCGCCCATCGGCCCGTTCGAGCCGAGGCCGACCACCACGCTCCCGACCGCGGCGACCACCCACACGAACCAGGCCGAGACCTGGCCCCACAGCGGGCGGAACGTGCGGAAGCGTGACGCGCTCATGCCGACCACGCTGCCATCCCGCGCGCGTGCTCGACAGGCCGGCGGGCGCCGACCTGCGGGGTCACAGGCGGCTGGCGTGGATGGAGGTCACGATGATGCCGCGCGCCCCCACCTCGTACAGCGCGTCCATCACGCGGTTCGTCTCCGAGCGCTTCACCATCGACCGCACCGCCGCCGACTCGCCGTTGTGCAAGGGCGACACGGTGGGCGACTCGAAGCCGGGGGTCACCGCCACGGCGGCGTCCACGAGCTCCATCGGCACGTCGTAGTCCATGAGCACGTACTCGTGCGCGGTGATGACGCCCTGCAGGCGCCGGGTGAGGACGTCCAGCCCGGCCGGCTCCGCCACGTCGCTGCGGCGGATGAGCAGCGCCTCGGAGCGCAGGATCGGCTCGCCGAACACCTCCAGGCCCGCCGCGCGCAACGTGGTGCCCGTCTCGACGACGTCGGCGATGACGTCCGCGACGCCCAGGCGCACGGAGCTCTCCACCGCGCCGTCGAGGTGCACCACCGCCGACGGCTCGATCCCCCGCTCGCGCAGGTAGGACCGGACCAGGGTGTCGTACGACGACGCCACCCGGCGCCCCGCGATCTGGTCGACGTCGGTGATGGTGCCCGCCGGTGCGGCGAAACGGAACGTCGACGCGGCGAAGCCCAGCGGCAGGTGCTCGACGGCGTCCGCGCCCGAGTCGAGCAGCAGGTCGCGGCCGGTGATACCGACGTCGACGGTGCCGGACCCCACGTACACCGCGACGTCGCGCGGGCGCAGGAAGAAGAACTCGGCGCCGTTGTCCGGGTCGGCGAGCACGAGCTCGCGGGTGTCGCGGCGTTGGCGGTAGCCCGCCTCGCGCAGCATGTCGGAGGCCGGGACGGAGAGGGACCCCTTGTTGGGGACGGCGATACGGAGCACTGCGTTACCTCGATCTGATCAGGGCGGGACGTGTCGGGCGGCTGGGCGCGCGCGACGGACGTCGGGGTCGCACCGTGACGGTGCGACCCCGGTCCGGGCGCTCACAGATGCGCGTACACGTCCTCGAGCGTCAGTCCCTTGGCCAGCATGAGCACCTGCAGGTGGTACAGCAGCTGCGAGATCTCCTCCGCGGCGGCCTCGTCGGTCTCGTGCTCGGCGGCCATCCAGACCTCGGCCGCCTCCTCCACGATCTTCTTCCCGATCGCATGCACGCCGGCGTCCAGCTCGGCCACGGTCCCCGACCCGGCGGGGCGGGTCGTGGCCTTCTCGGTCAGCTCGGCGAACAAGGAGTCGAACGTCTTCACCCGCTCAGCCTAGACGCCGGGACCCCGGGCTCCGGGCCGGGTTCCGGCCCTCGGGACGGTGAGGTGCGTTCGTTCAGGGTGCTTGGCACACTATTTTTATGAGCGAAGGGCGGACCCGGGACCCGTCACCCCGAGGATCAGTGGGCGTGCGCCGACGCCAGCCCCCGCAGGGCCTCGATCTCCGCCGGTACGTCGTCCGCCCCGTAGACGGCGGAGCCCGCGACGAAGACGTTCGCCCCCGCGTCCGCCGCGCGCTCGATCGTGTCGCGCGACACTCCCCCGTCGACCTGGATCCACACGTCCAGCCCCGACTCCCCCACCGCCTGCCGGGCGCGCCGGATCTTCGGCAGCGTGCCGTCGATGAACGACTGACCGCCGAAGCCGGGCTCCACGGTCATCACGAGGATCATGTCGATCTCCGGCAGGAGATCGAGGAACGGCTCCACCGGCGTGGCCGGCCGGAGCGCGACGCCCGCCCTCGCCCCCAGGCGCCGCAGCTCCCGCGCGAGGCGGACCGGGGCCGTGGCGGCCTCCGCGTGGAACGTCACCGAGGCGGCCCCCGCCTCCGCGTACGCGGGCGCCCAGCGGTCCGGGTCCTCGATCATCAGGTGCGCGTCGAGCGGCACCGGCGAGACCTGCGCGAGCCGCTCGAAGACCGGCAGGCCCAGCGTGAGGTTCGGCACGAAGTGGTTGTCCATGACGTCCACGTGGGCGTAGTCGGCGGTGGCGATGGCACCCAGGTCGCGCTCGAGGTTCGCGAAGTCGGCCGACAGGATGCTCGGGTTGATCAGCGCAGGCATGCGCCCAGCGTAGGCGGCGCAGCCACTACGCTCGCCCTGTGCCACCGCTCCCCTCCCCCACCGAGCCGTCGCCGACGACGGCCGTCGCGCCCCCGGTCGTGCGTGCCGCCGTCGCCGACGACCTGCCCACCGTCGCCGCCATCCTCGAGCCGTACGTCACCGGCACGGCCGTGACGTTCGACGAGCAGGCCCCCGACGTCGCCGCGTGGCGCCAGCGCCTCGTGGACCTGGACGCCCGCGGCCTGCCGTTCCTCGTGGCCGAGATCGACGGGGCCGTCGTCGGCTACGCGTACGCGTCCCCCTGGCGTCCCAAGGCCGCCTACCGGTACACGGTGGAGGACACGATCTACCTCGCCCCCACGGCCCAGGGACGCGGCGTCGGCTCGCTGCTCATGACGGCGTTGCTCGAGGCATGCTCGCGCGCCGGCGTGCGGCAGGTCGTGGCCGTCGTGGCCGACGACCCCGCGGCGGCCGGCTCGCTCCCCCTGCACCGCCGGTTCGGCTTCGAGGTCGCCGGCGTGCTGCGCGACGTCGGGGTCAAGCACGGCCGCACCGTGAGCACCACGCTGCTGCAGCTCACCCTCGTCTGACGCGCCCTGCGCGCCTCAGGAGGGCAGGCCGGCACGCAGCGCGTCGGTGCGGTCCTCCACGGTCCGCCACGCCTCGGGCCCCACGCCCGGGTGGGCGTCGCGGTCGATCTCCTCGAGCCCGGTGCGCAGGCCGTCGAGCGTGGCCGCCACGGCGCGCAGGGCACGGCGGCGAGGCAGGCCCCACGACTTCCCCTCCGCGAGGAGGTGCGCGGCCGTGATGCGGTCCATGTCGCGCTCCCCGGACACGTCCATCGCGAAGACCCGCGACGCGTGCGCGTGGTGCAGGTGCATGGACACGTCGTAGGCGGGCGCGAGCGCGACGGTGCCGTCCGCGCGCCGGAGCACCGAGACGTTCTTCGCGTGCGCGTCGGTGTTCCCGACCGCCAGGTTCAGGGTCGTGAGGGCGAGCAGGCCGTCGGGCCGGGCGCCGTCGTCGCGCAGCGTGCGGGCGATCCGGGCCAGAGAAGGCAGCGTGCGCCCGTGCTGGAACTTGCGCTCGGGGTCGCGGGTGTTGATGCCCAGCGCCTGCGCCGCGTCCTCCTGGTGCACCCGCCGCACCCCGGGCTCGCCGGGTGCCACGGCCCGGTCGTACCGGGAGACGACGATCGCACGCTCGCCGTCGAAGGTCTGCACGTGCGCGTCGATCGTCGTGAGCCCCACGCGGCGCGCCAGGTCGAGGGCCGCGGCCTCCGTGTCGACGAGGTCGGCGGTCGGCGAGCCCGCCTCGCGGGCGACCTTGAGGATGTGCGTGGTCGGCTGGTCCGCGCCGGCCCGCCGCCATCCCGCCCCGTCGCGCACGAGGCCGATCTTCGGCTCCATGCCCGGCAGGGAGCTGGTGAGCCGCTGCGCGCGGCCCTGACCGCCCGCGCGGGCCACGCTCGCACGCAGCATGGCGCCGACGCCGGCGTCGTCGAGCGGCGTGCCTGGCCGGCGGTCGGGCTCCGGCTCCGCGCCGGGCGCCACGAAGACGAGCGCGCCCACGGTGTCGCCCCCGTAGGCGCGGAAGAACGCCACCGGGTTCTCCGGGTCCACCCCCGCGTCGATCGCCATGTGCTCGCGGATCCGCCCCTCCGGCATGAGCCCGTCCAGCCACGCCGACACCCGGGCGGGCGGCGGCGGCGCGTCGGGGTCGACCGGGAGCAGGTGCGAGAGCACGCGGGAGCCGTGGCCCCACCGCCGCGCCGCTCCGGCGTCCCACTCCAGCTCGACCCGCGGCGTGGCGCGCCCCAGGTCGCGGGCACGGAACCTCGCCACCCGCGACCCGTAGAGCCAGGCGTCGAGCTCGGTCATGCGTCACCACGCTCCGCGAGCCGGACCTCGACACCGAGCTCGTCGAAGATCTCGAAGAGCCGGGTGATGTAGAGGTTCTCGACGCCCGACTCCACCTCCGAGACGTACTGCCGCGTCACGCCGAGCTCGTCCGCGAGGGCGGCCTGGCTGAGCCCGCGACGCCGGCGCACCTGGCGGGCGAACGCGCCGAGGTCGCGGGCGCTGTGCGCCGTCGTCCATCGTCCCGTGCCGGTCATCTCGCCTCCTGCCTGTCAGGATTTCCTGACCGTTCAGACCGTCAGGTTATTCCGACACGCATGGGAGTGCAAGAGAAATCTGGCAATGCAGCTGCTACCCCCGGCGCCGCAGCAGCGTGAGGTGCATCGCGTCGGTGCCGTGCACGTGCGGCCACAGCTGCACGTCCAGCCCGTGCGCGCCGCCGTCCGAGGCACCGAGATCGATGTCCGCACCGGGCACCAGCGCGTCGCGCACCGCCGACCGCGCGTCGATGCGCTCCGCGTCGTCCCGGCGGCGCAGCACGTCGTCGACCACGAGCCGCGTCTCCGCCAGGTGCGGGGAGCAGGTGACGTACGCGACGACGCCGCCGGGACGCACCGCGTCGAGGGCGGAGGCGAGCAGCTCGCGCTGCAGCACCGTCAGCGTGCCCAGGTCGGCCGGGGTGCGGCGCCAGCGCGACTCGGGGCGACGACGCAGGGCGCCGAGCCCGGTGCAGGGGGCGTCGACCAGGACGCGGTCGTAGGCGGCGGGCTCCTCGGTGCCGACCTCCCGACCGTCGCCGGTGCGCACGCGCTCGACGACGCCGTCCGGCACGGCGCGCAGGGCCCGCTCGACGAGGCGGGCGCGGTGCGGCTGCACCTCGTTGGCGACGAGGGTGGCGCCCCGCTCCCCCCCGAGCGCCGCGAGGAGCGCGGCCTTCCCGCCCGGACCGGCACAGAGGTCGAGCCAGCGCGCGTCGGTGCCGTCGAGCGGGGCGCCTGCGAGTGCGAGGGTGACGAGCTGCGAGCCCTCGTCCTGGACGCCGGCGCGGGCGTCCGCGACGGCCGGCAGCGCGGCGGGGTCGCTGCCGCCGGCGAGGACGAGCGCGGTGGGCGCCCAGCGGCCCGGCTCGAGGCGCACGTCGGCGCCGTGGGCCTGCTCCTGGAGCACGTCGGGCGCCGCGAGGCCGGGGCGCGCGACGAGGGTCACGCGGGGCGCGGCGTTGTCCGCCTCGAGCAGGTCGGCGATCTCGTCGGGGCCGCGTCCGTGGCCCGCGAGCGCCTCCCGCAGGGCCCTGGTGATCCAGACGGGGTGCGAACCGACCGTGGCGAGCCCGGTGACGGTGTCGGGCGCCTCCTCGGTGAGGCGGGCGAGCCAGTCCTCGAGGGGCGTGCGTCCGACGGCGCGCAGGACGGCGTTGACCATCTGGGCAGGTCCGGCGCCCACGCGGTCGCGGGCGAGCGCGACGGTCTCGGAGACGGCCGCGTGGGACGGGACGCGCATCCCCAGGAGCTGGTGCGTGCCGAGGCGGAGGACGTCGAGCACCTCGGGGTCGAGCTGGTCGAGGGGACGGGTCACGCAGCGGGCGAGGATCGCGTCGTAGCGTCCGCGCAGGCGCAGGGTGCCGTACGCGAGCTCGGTGGCGAACGCGGCGTCGCGGCCGGCGATCCTGCGTTCGCGGAGCAGGGGCGGGAGCACGAGGTTGGCGTACGCGTCGGAGCCGTCCACCTGGCGCAGGACGTCGTACGCCGCGGTGCGGGCGGGGTCGGTGCGGCGGCGCCGCTCGCCGGGCGCCTGGGCGCTGCGGTGCGTCTCGCCGCGGGTGCGGGCGGCGCTGCGCTGACGGCCCTTGCTGTCGCGCTGTCCCTGGCGCTGGTCGTCCCGCCCGTTCCCCCTGGTGCCCCCGTGGCCCGTGCCCCGGCGGTCGGCGCTCATCGGGCGTCCTGCCCGAGGCGCAGGGCGGCGTCGCCGGCGTGGCCGGTGAAGAGGCCGCGCGCGCCGCGCGCCCAGTCCGCGGCGGGCATCGGCTTCTTGCCGACGGGCTGCACGTGCCCGAGCGCGACGGCGTGCGTGGCGGTCCCGACGAGGACCTCCTTCTTGCCGGGGCGCACCTCGCCCGGGGCGAGGTCGGTGATGTCGGGTCGCGGCGTGACCGGGCCGAGGCCGAGGCGGGCGCCCGGGGCGGCGTCGAGCCCGCCGGTGGGCGGCAGGGTGGTCCACGCCCCGGGGGCGGGCGTGACGGCGCGGATCCGGCGGTCGACGGCGAGGGCGGGGTCGTCCCAGCGGACGCGGGCGTCGTCGGTCGTCACCTTGGGCGCGAGGGAGGCGCCGTCGGCCGGCTGCGGCTGGGGGGCGAGGCTGCCGTCCTCGAGGGCGTCGAGGGTCGCGACGAGCAGGTCGGCGCCGCTCGTGGCGAGCCGGCCGAGCAGGTCGCCGGAGGTGTCGCGGGGGCGGATCGTCTCCGTGGCGGTGCCGAGCACCGGGCCGGTGTCCATGCCCTCGTCGAGGAGGAACGTCGTGGCGCCGGTGACCTCGTCCCCGGCGAGCACGGCGTGCTGCACGGGGGCGGCCCCGCGCCACGCGGGCAGGACGGAGAAGTGCAGGTTGACCCAGCCGAGGCGCGGGACGGCGAGCACGTCGGCGCGCAGGAGGTGCCCGTACGCGACGACGGGCGCGGCGTCGACGTCGAGCTCGCGCAGCGTCGCGAGGAACTCCTCCCCGCGGGGGCGCTCGGTGAGGACCGGGATCCCGGCCTCCTCGGCCGCGAGGCGCACCGGGCTGGGCACGAGCCGGCGGCCGCGTCCGGCGGGCGCGTCCGCCCGGGTCAGGACGGCGACGACCTCGTGACGCGACGCCAGCAGGGCGCGCAGGGACGGGACGGCAGGGTCGGGGGTTCCGGCGAAGAGCAGGCGCACCACCCGATCGTAGTCGGGCGAGCAGGTCCCGGTCCGCGAGCGCCGGGGCGTCGTCGAGCGGCACGGCAGCGGGGTGGCCCGGCCGAGGGCGCGAGGGGGCGCGGGCCCTCGGCCGGCGCCGTGGCCGTCCGGTCGACGTCCTCCCTCGTGCTCGTGCCGCCTACCTGCCGACAGGGAGGCCCAGGTCGCGCAGGGCGGCGCGCAGCGCCGTGGTGTCGGTGAAACGGACGGCGTGGAAGCCCAGCTCGCGGGCGACCGCGACGTTGGCGGGGCTGTCGTCGACGAAGACGGCGCGCGCGGGGTCGACGTCGTGCGTGTCCGTCAGGTGCCGGAAGATCGCCGGGTCGGGCTTCGCGAGCCCCACCTGCCCGGACACCACCACGTGCTCCATGCGCGTCGTCGCCGGGGCCGCCCCGGCGGCGTGCCCGAACAGCTCGGCCGACCAGTTGGTGAGCCCGAGGAGGCGCACTCCGGCGGCCGACAGCTCGTCGACGAGCTCCTCCGAGCCCGGGACGGGTCCGGTCAGGGTGCCGGGGAAGCCCGCCACGTACTCGTCGAGCAGGGGCTGCAGGTGGGGCCGGTCGGCCAGGCCCGCGCGGGCCTCGGACCAGCTGCGCCCGGCGTCCTGGGCGAGGTTGAGGGCCGGGAAGTCGACGTCCGCCATCCAGGCGTCCACCTCGGCACGCGTGCGCCCCGGGAACGCCCCGTAGGGGTCCCAGCCGACGAGCACGTTGCCGAAGTCGAGCACCACCGTGTCGACGAGGGCCTCGGCGGGGGCAGGAGCCATCAGAGCATCTCCTTCGGGTCGACCTGGACGCGGACGGCGCCGCCCTCCCGGCGGGCGGACCGGACGGCGAGGGAGGCGCGCAGCTGGGCGGCGAGCTCGCCGCCCTGGGCGAGGGGGACGCGCAGCACGGTGCGCACCTGGGGCTCGAGCGTGGCGCCGCGCCGCGGGTCGGCGTCGGGCTGCTCGACGGGCCCCAGGACGGTGTCGGGGCCCGCGAGCGCCACCCGGCCGACGACGGCGTCCACGGCGCCCCGGTCCCCGGTGACGGACGCGACACGGACCGCGGGCGGCAGCGCGAGCTCGCGACGCTCGGCGAGCTCCCTTTCGGCCAGGCCACCGGGGTCGTAGCGCACGAGCGCCCCGGTCGGGGCGGGGGCCGCGTCGCCGACGAGGAGCACCTGTCCACCGGCGCGGGACGGGTGCACGAGGGCCGCGGCAGCGAGCCACCGGTGCAGCGCCTCCGTCGCCGTGGCGAGGCCCGTGCCCGCGGTGGCCACGGCGGCGTCGAGCAGGAGCGCGACGGCGTACCCCCCGTCGGCGACGGGCTCGGCGCCCGGGGTCGCGACGACCAGGGCCGGTTCGGGCCCGACCCGGTCGAGCACCCCGGCGGGCGCCGAGGACGCGGACACGCGCACGGGAGTGCCCGCGAACGCCCGGCCGAGCTCCTCGGCGGTGCGGTCCGACCCGACGCGGACGGCGCGCAGGTGGGTGTCGCCGCACTCCTCGCAGCGCCAGCCGCCGGCGAGCCGGCCGCACCAGGAGCACTGGGGCGCGCTGCCGGTGCGGGTCATGCCGAGCGGGCCGTGGCAGGCGGCGCAGCGAGCGGCGGTGCGGCACCGCGCGCACGCGACGACGGGCAGGTAGCCGGTGCGCGGCACCTGGACGAGGACGGGCCCGCGAGTCAGCCCGTCGCGGGCGGCCCGCCAGGCGGCGGTCGGCAGCCGGGCGGCGGCTCCCGGGCCCTCGGCGGCGAGCTCGACGGACGTGAGGGCACGTACTCGGGGGGCGCGGGCGCGCAGCACGTCCCGGGGCGCGGCGATCTCGCGCGCCCACCCGGACGCCAGGAGGGCCTGCGCCTGCACGGTCCGCCCCGGCGACGCCAGCAGGTAGGCGGCGTCCTCCAGGTCGCTGCGCAGGGCGAGCACGTCGCGGGCGTGCGGGTAGGGGGCGTGCGGCTCCGCGAGCGTGTCCTCGCCGTCGCCCCACAGCACCACGAGCCCGAGGTCCGGCACCGGGGCGAACATGGCGGCCCGCGTCCCGACGACGACGTCGGCCAGCCCGTGCCGGGCGCGGAGGAAGGCGCGGTAGCGCGGGGCGGGTCCGTCGTCGGCGAGGAGCCGCGCGACGTCGTCGAGCCCGGCCCCGCCGAGGGCGGCCACGACGCGCTCGACGTCGCGGGCGTCCGGCGCGACGACGAGGACGCGCCGGCCCCCGGCGACCGTGGCGCGGGCCGCCTGCGCGACGGCCGCCGCCCAGTGCGGCACGCGCGCCGGACCGTCGTCGGTCGGCGGCGCCAGGCCGGGCAGGGGCGTCCACACGGCGCGCGGCGCCTGCCCGGCCAGCAGGTGGCGGCAGAACGCCTCGCCGCCCAGGTACGACGACCAGGCCGACGTGGATCCCGCCGCCACGCGACGGACGGCCCGCGGCGCCCCCCGATCCCCCGCCGGCGTCCCCGAGGCGCTCTGAGCGCCCTCAGAGGCGTCCTGGGAGCGGTCCTGGGCATCGTCGGCGCCGTCGCTCTCGTCGCCCCGTGCCGGTTCCTCGTCGGGCTCCACCAGAGAGGCGAGCACCTCCTTCTCGACACGCGCGTGCCGCGGTGGCACCGCGAGGCGCAGCACGTCGGCGAGCGTGCCCGCGTACCGGTCCGCGACGGCGCGAGCCAGCCGCAGCACCGGGTCCGACAGGACCGGGTCGGGCGAGACGACGCGCTTGAGCGGCACGAGCCGCCCGTCGTGGTCGGACGTCTCGCGACGCTCCACGACGTACCCCGCCACCTCCTGCGGCCCGAACCGGGCGCGCACCCGCACCCCCGGCCGGGCGTCGTCGGCCATGGGGGCGGGCACCAGGTAGTCGTACGGGCGGTCCAGGTGCGCGGGCTGCAGGTCGAGCGCGACCCGCGCGACGGGCAGGTCGTCGGCCACCGGCGTCGCCCCCAGGGCCACCTTGCCGGCCTTGCGGCGCCCCTTCGCCCCGGCTCCGCGCGGGGCCGGGACGTCGTCGAGCCCGAGCAGCGCAGGCTGCTCGGGCTCGGAGGTCTCAGTCACGGGGCCATCCCATCACGCCTCGCCGACGCCGTGGTCTCGACGGGTCGATCGACGAATCCGTCGGACGAAGGGAGAGCGTGGTGGCGAGGTTCCTGCGCGCGGACGTATCCCTCCCGAAGTGGAGGGCGCCCAGG
>NZ_JBHXAW010000152.1:0-10578 GCF_042726645.1 Isoptericola sp. NPDC060257 | reverse complement strand
GAATCGATCCTCATATCCACGTCGTGAGGATCGATTCAGCACGCTCGATGCGTTGCGCCCGGGTTCAGGCCAGGCGGTACCCCATGCCGCGCACGGTGACGAACCGCTCGGCGCCGAGCTTGTTGCGCAGGTAGCGGACGTACACGTCCACCACGTTGGAGCCGGGGTCGAAGTCGTACCCCCACACGCGCGAGAGCAGCTGCTCGCGGCTGAGCACCTGCCCGGCGTTGCGCAGGAACGCCTCGGCGAGCGCGAACTCGCGCGCGGACAGGTCCACCTCGACGCCGGCGGCGGTGGCCCGGCGGGTGCGCAGGTCGAGGCTGAGGTCGCCGTGGCTGAGCACCGTGACCTCGCCCGCCGGCTCGGCCCGCAGGCGCAGCCGGATGCGCGCCAGCAGCTCCTCGAAGCGGAACGGCTTGGGCATGTAGTCGTCGGCGCCGCCCTCGAGGCCGGCCACCGTGTCCGCCACGGAGGTGCGCGCGGTGAGGATGATGACCGGCAGGGTCACCTTGGCCTCGCGCAGCCGGCGCAGCACGGTGAACCCGTCCTGGTCGGGGAGCCCGAGGTCGAGCACCATGAGGTCGAAGTCGCCCGACGACGCGAGGTCGAACGCCTCCCGCGCGGTCGCGACCGTGGTGCTCGCGTAGCCGGAGGCGCGCAGCCCCTTCGCGACGAACGACGCGATCCGCGTCTCGTCCTCGGCGATGAGGATCTGGCTCACGTGGCGGGTCCTTCCCGGTCGGGGGCGGTGCGCGGGGGCAGCTCGGGCGTGGGGGCGGAGCGTGCGGTCGGCGCGGTCCGGCCGATGGGGGGCACGGCGCGGCCGGGGGCCGGGTCCGGGCCCGCGTCCGGCACGGGCAGCACCGGCACGACGACCGCGAACGTGGACCCCCGGCCCGGGGCGGACTCGACCGTGACCTCGCCGCCGTGCCCCTCGGCGATGGCGGCGACGATCGCCAGGCCGAGCCCGGAGCCCTCCCGCCGCTCGCCGTCGTGCTCGCCGCGCGCGAAGCGGTCGAAGATGCGCTCCAGGTCGTCGGGCCCGATGCCGACGCCCTCGTCGCGCACCCACAGGCGCACGCGTGCGCCGTCCGGCGTCGTGCGCGACCCGATCGCCACCACCGAGCCGGGCGCGGAGAACTTCACCGCGTTGGCGGCGAGCTGCAGCCACGCCTGGGTGAGGCGCTGCGCGTCCGCCATGGTGCGGGCGTCGGTGCGCGAGTCGACCAGCCAGGTGCGCTCGCCCAGCGTGCGCGCCTTGTCGAGCACGTCGTCGGTGAGCCGGCCCAGCTCCACGGGCGCGTGCCGCACGAAGTCGGGCTGCCCGACGGTCGCGAGGGTGACCAGGTCGTCGACGAGGCGGTGCATCCGGTCGAGCTCGTCGAGGGCGAGCACCCGCGTCTCGGCGGCGTCCGCGGGGTCGGCGGTGTCCATCAGCTCGAGGTGCCCGCGCACGATCGTCAGCGGGGTGCGCAGCTCGTGGCCGACGTCGTCGAGCAGGCGGCGCTGGGACTCGAACGAGCCCTCGAGCCGGTCGAGCATCCCGTTGAAGGCGCGGGTGAGGTGCGTGAGGTCGTCGTTGCCCGACTCCGGGATCCGGGCGGACAGGTCCGACTCGCCGATCTGCTGCGCGGTGCGCGCGAGCATCCGGATCGGTCGCAGCAGGCGCCCGGCGAGCAGCCACCCGACGACCCCCGTCACGAGCAGCGCGGCGAGCGCGACGAGGAGGTAGCCGCGGAAGACGGCCTGCGTCTCGGCGTGCTCGGCGTCCCGGTCGTAGGCGAGGACGAGGGCGGCGGGATCGCCCGACGCCGTCACCGGGGCGACGGGCGCGACGAGCACCCGGTAGTCGGTCGTCGAGGTGCCGATCGTGCGCAGCACGGCGGTCTCCGACGTGAGCAGCGGGGTCACCGCCGCGACGAGCTCGGGGTCGTCCTGCAGGTGCACCTCCACGGCCTGCTGGGAGACGAGCGGCCGCTTGCCGGTGCGCAGGCCGAGCACGCCCTCGTGCCGGGCGGGCACGTCGAGCTGGATGGCGGCGATCACCACCTCCTCCGCGGAGGAGAACGGGTCGCCGGTCACGGGGTCGACCCCGGACGCGCCCAGGGTCTGCAGCTCCTGCGCGCTCTCCGAGAGGTCGGCGTCGATGCGGTCGTCCACGTGGTCGTACGTGAGGAGGTACGCGGTGGCCCCGGCCAGCGCGAGCGCGAGCGCGGTGAGTGCGAGGAGGACGGCCAGGATGCGCGTGCGGACGGTGGGCCCGCCCTGGGGCCGCGGGGCTCGCGCCATCAGTCGTCCTTGTCCGTGTCGGGGGCGTCGTCATCGTCGTCCGGGCCGTCGTCGTCATCGTCGTCGGGCCCGTCGTCGTCATCGTCGTCGTCCGTGGGCGGGACGGGCGCGACGCCGCCGTCGTCGGACGTGCGCGTCGGCGTGGGCGAGGGGCTCCCGGACGGCGACGGCGTCGGGTCCCCGGACGGGTCGGGCGTCGGCGACGCCGGGTCGGGCGTGGGGGAGACGACCACCACGCCGCCCACGTCCCGGTCCTCGGGCTCGGACGACAGGGCGGCGGCGAGGACCCCGCCGATCAGCGCGACCAGCGCCACCCCGAGCACCCAGGGCACCGCGGCGCGCCACCGACGTCCGGACCGTTCAGCCATGCCCGGATCATCCCGCGGGCGGATGAGACGCAGATGAGAGCGCGTCGGCCTCGGCGCCCGCTCCCGGGTCCGGCGCCGCGAGCCAGGTGTCGATCTCGGCGAGCAGGCGGCGCCGCGTCCCCTCCGCGGCGCGGCTCGCGCGCACCGACGACCGCGCCAGGTCCGCCAGCTCGGCGTCGGTGAACCCGTGCACCTCGCGCGCGGCGACGTACTGGTCGAGCAGCCGGGAGGAGAAGAGCAGGGGGTCGTCCGCGCCGAGCGCGACGCGGGCCCCGGCCTCGACCAGGGGCCGCAGCGGCACCTGGGACGTGTCGGCGTAGACGCCGAGGCCGACGTTCGAGGCGGGGCACACCTCCAGGGCGACCTCGCGCTCCACGAGCTCGGCGAGCAGCGCCGGGTCCTCCCCGGCACGCACCCCGTGGCCCAGCCGGTCGGGGTGCAGGGCGTCGACGACGTCGCGCACGTGCGACGGCCCGAGCAGCTCGCCGCCGTGCGGCACCGACGCCAGGCCGGCGCGGCGCGCGATCCGGAACGCGGCGGCGAACTCCGCGGTGTCGCCGCGCCGCTCGTCGTTGCTCAGCCCGAAGCCCACCACCTCGCCGGGTCCCTCGCCCGCGTACCGGGCCGCGAGGCGGGCGAGCGTGCGTGCGTCCAGCGGGTGCCGCATCCGCGAGGCGGCCACGACCACCGCCACCTCGACGCCGTGCGCGGCGCTCGCGGCCCGCGCGGCGTCGAGCACGATCTCGACCGCCGGCGTGATGCCCCCGACGAACGGCGCGTACGACGTCGGGTCCACCTGGATCTCGAGCCGTCGCGACCCCTCGGCGGCGTCGTCCGCCGCGGCCTCGTCGACCAGGCGGCGCATGTCCGCCTCCGAGCGCACGCACGCGCGGGCCGCGTCGTAGAGGCGCTGGAAGCGGAACCAGCCGCGCTCGTCGGCCGGCACCCGCAGCGGGTCGCCGTCCAGCAGGGCGCCGGGCAGCCGCACGCCGTGCCCGACCGCCATGTCGCGGAGGGTGGGCACCCGCATCGACCCCGTGAAGTGCAGGTGCAGGTGGGCCTTGGGGAGCTTCGCCAGATCGCGCACGGCGCCAGTCTGCCCCGACTTCGCGGGCGACGGCCCGGTCAGGGCAGCCAGCCGCGCTCGCGGGCCACGGTCACGGCGGCCGTGCGGTCGTCGACGCCCAGCTTCGCGAACGCCCGCAGCAGGTGCGTCTTCACCGTGGCCTCCGCGATGAACAGCTCCCGCCCGACGGCGGCGTTGGACAGGCCGCGCGCCACCAGGCCCAGCACCTCGGCCTCGCGCGCGGTGGGCCGCTCCGCCGCGGTGCGCACGCTCGTCACGAGCCGGGTCGCGACGCCCGGCGCCAGCACCGTCTCGCCGCGCGCGGCGGCGCGCACGCCCGCCACGAGCTCGTCGCGCGGGGTGTCCTTGAGCAGGTATCCCGTCGCCCCCGCCTCGACCGCGCGCAGGATGTCGGCGTCCGTGTCGTACGTCGTGAGGACGACGACGCTCGGCCCGGCGCCGCGCGACGCCCCGACGATGCGCGCCGTCGCGCCCACGCCGTCGAGGCGCGGCATGCGGAGGTCCATGAGCACGACGTCGGGCGCCAGCTCGCCGGCCAGAGCCACCGCCACCTCGCCGTCCGGGGCCTCGCCCACCACCTCGACGTCGGGCTCGCCGTCGAGCATCCCGATGATCCCCGAGCGCACCACCGGGTGGTCGTCGGCGACCAGCACGCGCACCGTCGCGCCCGTCCCCGGGCCCGTCACGCCGCACCGCCCGAGACCGGCACGTGCACCTCGACGCGCGTGCCGCCGCCCTCGCCGGGCTCGACGGTGAGCGTGCCGCCCACCGCGGACACCCGCTCGCGCATCCCGGCCAGCCCGAGCCCGTCGACCTGGCCGGGCGGCAGGCCGCGGCCGTCGTCGGTCACCTCGAGCCGGACGTCGGGCGCCCCGAAGTCGGCGTCGCGCGTCAGCCGGATCGTCACGCTCCGGGCCCCGGCGTGCCGCCGCACGTTCGCCAGGGCCTCCTGCGCCGCGCGCAGCAGCACCACGTCGGCGGCCGCGTGGCCGGTGGCGCCGCCGGCGCGGGCCGGGGCCGTCGCGCCGGCCACGTCCAGCAGCACGGGCGTGCCCGTCTCGGCGGTGAACCGGTCGGCCAGCCGGCGCAGTGCCTCGGCGAGCGTCGAGCCCTGCAGGGGCACGGGCGCGAACGCGGCGACGAGTGCGCGGGCCTCCGCGAGGTTGTCCCGCGCGGTCTGCTCCACGACCACGAGCCGCTCGCGGGCACGGTCCTGCTCGCCCCGGTCGAGGGCCGCCGTCGCCGCCTGCGCCTGCGTCACGACGCTCGTGAAGCCCTGAGCCAGCGTGTCGTGGATCTCCCGGGCGATGCGCTCGCGCTCCGCCGTCACGCCCGCGGCGTGGTGCGACTCCGCGAGCTCCGCCTGGGCCCGGCGCAGCTCGTGCAGCAGGCGAGCGCGCTCCTCCGAGCGGCGCATCGTCGCGGCGAACCAGAGCCCGAGCAGCACGGAGAACGCGATCGCGATGCCCATCTGCGGTGCGGCCTCGATCAGCGTCGGGACGTCGAACCCCTGCTGGGCCGCGATGGCGAACGTGGTCGCGACGCCGAGCGCGACGCTCGCCACGACGGCGCGGCGCGGCGGCTCCAGGAGCATCCAGAGCTGCGTGAACGACGCGAACAGCAGGAACGTGGCCAGGCCGCCCTGGGCGACGGCGACCGCGGTCGCCACGATCAGCACGACCGTGTAGGCCAGCGCCCGACGCTGGTCGCGGCTGCGCGCCGCGGGGGCGCCCCACACCGCGTACGCGACGAGCATCACCGCCATCGCCGCGTACGCGGTCCACAGCCCGCGGGCGTCGGTGTCCCCGCCGAGCGCCATCGCCGAGGCGGTGAGCAGCACGATGAGCACGAACCCGACGTCCCACCACACGACCTGCCGGTCCCAGGGGTCGGCCGTCACCCGGGCGAGCTCGTCGTCGGCCCCGGGGCCCGCCGCGGCGCCGCCCCCCGTGCCGGGGGCGTCGTCAGCCGTCGTCACGGCGCCGCCACCGGAAGGTGCGCACCCCGACGACGAGCCCCACGATCAGCCATGCGACCAGTACAGCAGCGGTCGCGGGGTGCTGCCAGGACCCGCTCGTCTCGAGCGCGGCCATCTCCTCCGGGAGGAACACGGACCGCATGCCCTGCGCGATCCACTTGAGGGGGAACACCGAGGCCAGGGTCTGCATCCATCCCGGCAGGGCGAAGAACGCGAAGAACACGCCCGAGATGAACTGCAGCACCAGCACGACCGGCGTCACGACGGCGCTCGCGGACCGGCCCGACCGCGGCAGGGACGAGAACCCGACGCCGCAGACCGTGCCGGTGGCGGCGCCGAGCGCGAACACCCAGGCGAACGTGACCCAGCGGCCGGCGTCGGTGGGCAGCGGGACGTCGAAGGCGAGGGCCGCGACGGCCAGCAGCAGGGCCGTCTGCACGACCGACGTCGCGAGCGTCAGCGCCACCTTGCCGCCCACGTACGCGGTCACCGGCAGGGGAGTGGCCCGCAGGCGGCGCAGCGTGCCGTCGTCGCGCTCCACGGCGATGGAGACGGCCAGCGACTGGAAGCTGGTGAGCATGATGCCGGTCGCGACCATGCCGGGCAGGAAGTACTGGGCGAAGCCGATCTGCGCGACCTCGGTGCCCTGGTCCTCGCTCCCGAACACCGACGCGAAGATCGCCAGCATGACGATCGGGTAGGCGAACACGAAGATCACGGCGTCGCGCTCGCGCCAGAACTGGCGCAGCTCCACGCCCGCCCGCACCAGGGTGAGCCGGGCGATACCGGGCAGCCGCCCGCCCCTGCCCACCCAGGCCGCCGTCGCGACGGCCGGGCCCGTCGGCCCGTCGGCCCGGCGTGTCGAGACCCGGTCCGTGGTGCTCATCGGTCGTCCTCCGAGGTCAGCAGCCCCAGGTAGACGTCCTCGAGGCTGGGGCGGGTGATGCACAGGTCGGCGACCTCGCCGTCGGCGCCGGCGACGGTCGCCATCAGGTGCGCGGCGAACGCGGTCGGGGCGTCGGTGCGCTCGGCGTGCGGGGCGCCGTCGGCGGTCCAGGTCACCAGGGGGGTGCGCGCGTCGGGGCCGCCGAGCGTCTCCGGCGTCCCCTCCGCGACGACGCGCCCGTCGCGCACGACGGCGACGCGGTCGGCCAGGTGCGCGGCCTCGGCGAGGTCGTGCGTGGTGAGCAGGATGGTCGTGCCGGCGTCCCGCAGGCGCAGGACGAGGTCCCAGAACGTGCGCCGGGCCTGCGGGTCGAACCCTGTCGTCGGCTCGTCGAGGAAGAGCAGCTCCGGGTGGCCGACGACGCCGAGCGCGACGTCGAGCCGGCGCCGCTGCCCGCCCGACAGGGAGCGCACCCGTGCGCTCGCCTTGGGCGCGAGGCCCACGGCCTCGACGACCTCGTCGGGGTCGCGGGGCGCCGGGAAGTAGCGGGCGGTGGAGCGCACGGACTCCGCGACGGTGAGCTCGGCCTGGTCGCGCGAGTCCTGCGCGACGACGCCGAGCCGCGCCCGCCACGCGCGCCCGCCCCGGGCGGGGTCCTCGCCGAGCACGCGCACCTCGCCGCCGTCGCGGTCGCGGAAGCCCTCGAGGATCTCGATCGTCGTCGTCTTGCCCGCGCCGTTGGGGCCGAGCACGGCGACGATCTCGCCCGTCGCGAGGTCGAGGTCCAGCCCGTCGACCGCCTGCTTGGCCCCGTAGCGCTTCGCGAGCCCGCGGACGCGGACGGCGGCGCCGGAGGCGCCCGGTGCGCCGGGGGAGGGATCGCCGGGACGCCCGCGAGGGTCGGCCGGCGGGGGAGCCGGGGAGGGTGTCGTCGTCGAGGTCATGCGTCGAGCGTCGCCCTCGCGGCGGGTCCTGCGGGAGCCTCGGACGACGGGACCGGGCGTCCACCGATCGGTGGACGGCGTGCGGCCGGGGCCGGGGTTCGGGCGGTGGTGCGGGCGTGGTGCGGGCGTGGTTCGACCCAGCCCCCCGCGTCGCGTACAGTTGTCCCTCGGTGGTTGATGCCCGCCAAGATCGAACGCGCCCTTCCGGGGTGCTTCGAGCGTGGCGACAGGGGCGTCGAGCACGAAGGGTAGTGGCGCAATTGGTAGCGCAGCGGTCTCCAAAACCGCAGGTTGCAGGTTCGAGTCCTGTCTACCCTGCCAGCGTGATCCCCCGCGGGGCCGCGCGCAGCGGGGCCATCCGCATGACCCCGGAACGCCAGGAGTCAGTGCCGTGGGTGCGTCGCCGGCAGGTGGCGCGGCCGCGGCGGGAACGCGAAACGGGGTAGACGAGTGAGCGAGTCACCGGCTGAGGCCGTGGGGACGCCCGGCGGTGGCAGGTCCACCACCGGCAAGCGCCCGAACCTGTTCGCGCGCATCGCGCTCTTCGTGCGCCAGGTCGTCGCGGAGCTCCGCAAGGTCGTGACCCCGACCCGCTCGGAGCTGGTCAACTACACGATCGTGGTTCTGGTGTTCGTCACCGTGGTCATGCTGTTCGTGGTGGCCCTCGACTGGGTCATCGGACTGGGCGTCCTCGCCCTCTTCGGCGACTGACCTCGGCCCGCCGCCGGACGCCCGCCCCCGAAGCAAGCAGATTCCAGAAAGCAGGTTCGTTCGTGTCCCAGGATCCGCTGGACCAGACGGAGAACGTCGACCCCACCCAGCCCGACGCCGACGGCGCCGCGGCTGACCTCGACGTGCCCGCGGACCCCGCCACGGACGCGGCGCCCGAGGAGGCCGTCGAGGACTCCGCCGACGAGACCGACGCCGAGGACACCGAAGCCGAGGACTCCGACGCCGACGAGGCCGCCGAGGACGAGCGCCCGGCGGACGCCGACGGCGACGTCGTCGAGGACCCGGCCGAGGAGTTCCGCCGCACCCTGCGCTCGCAGCTCGGCGACTGGTACGTCATCCACTCGTACGCCGGGTACGAGAACCGTGTGAAGGCCAACCTGGAGAACCGCATCCAGAGCCTGAACATGGAGGACTACATCTTCCAGATCGAGGTCCCCATGGAGGAGGTGACCGAGATCAAGAACGCGCAGAAGAAGACCGTCCGCCGCGTCCGCATCCCCGGTTACGTCCTCGTGCGCATGGACCTCACGGACGAGTCCTGGGGCGCCGTGCGCCACACGCCGGGCGTCACCGGCTTCGTCGGCCACACGCACCAGCCCGTGCCGCTGACGCTCGACGAGGTCTACTCGATGCTGGCGCCGGTGTTCGTCGAGGCCGCCCCCGAGGCCGGCAAGGCCGCCGCGGCGTCGTCGGGCGCGACGGCGAAGGCCCCGGTCGAGGTCGACTTCGAGGTCGGCGAGTCGGTCACCGTCACGGACGGCCCGTTCGACACGCTGCCGGCCACGATCTCCGAGATCAACGCCGAGGCCCAGAAGCTCCAGGTCCTCGTCTCCATCTTCGGCCGGGAGACCCCGGTCGAGCTGTCGTTCAACCAGGTCGCCAAGATCTGACGGACGCGGTACTGCAACCGGGTCATCGCCCACGGCGTCGGCCCACGAACAAGAAAGACAGGGAAGAGTCATGCCTCCCAAGAAGAAGGTCTCCGGCCTCATCAAGCTCCAGATCAAGGCCGGTGCGGCCACGCCCGCCCCGCCGATCGGCCCCGCGCTCGGTCAGCACGGCGTGAACATCATGGAGTTCTGCAAGGCCTACAACGCGGCCACGGAGTCGCAGCGCGGCAACGTCGTCCCCGTCGAGATCACCGTGTACGAGGACCGCTCGTTCACGTTCATCACGAAGACGCCGCCGGCCGCCGAGCTCATCAAGAAGGCCGCCGGTGTGGCCAAGGGCTCCGCGACCCCGCACACCGTCAAGGTCGCGCAGCTCAGCCAGGACCAGGTCCGCGAGATCGCGCAGACCAAGCTCCAGGACCTCAACGCGAACGACATCGACGCCGCGATGAAGATCGTCGCCGGCACCGCTCGTTCGATGGGCATCACCGTCGCGGAGTGATCCGCGACCGGGTCGCCCCGCGCCTGACCGGATCCGTCCGGTCCGGCCCGGGCGGCTCGGACCAAGTCCCGGCGAACGACGTCGGGCACGTGGCAGGGTCCGCGCGGACCCGCTCACCACGACTGCAGAAGGAGAAGCAGATGGCAACGCGCAGCAAGGCGTACCGCGCCGCGGCCGAGAAGATCGACCGCGAGAACCTGTACAGCCCCCTCGAGGCGGTCCGCCTCGCCAAGGAGACCGCGACGGTCAAGTACGACGCGACCGTCGAGGTCGCGTTCCGCCTGGGCGTCGACCCCCGCAAGGCCGACCAGATGGTCCGCGGCACGGTCAACCTGCCGCACGGCACCGGCAAGACGGCCCGCGTGATCGTCTTCGCGAACGCCGCCAAGGCCGAGGAGGCCGTGGCGGCCGGCGCCGACGAGGTCGGCGGCGACGACCTGATCGCCAAGGTCGCGGCCGGCTACACCGACTTCGACGCCGCCGTGGCGACGCCGGACCTCATGGGCAAGGTCGGTCGTCTGGGCAAGGTGCTGGGCCCCCGTGGTCTCATGCCGAACCCGAAGACCGGCACCGTGACGATGGACGTGACCAAGGCCGTGTCCGACATCAAGGGCGGCAAGATCGAGTTCCGCGTCGACAAGCACTCGAACCTGCACTTCATCATCGGCAAGGCGTCCTTCGACGAGAAGGCGCTGGTGGAGAACTACGCCGCCGCGCTCGACGAGGTCCTGCGTCTCAAGCCGACGTCCTCGAAGGGCCGGTACATCACCAAGGCCACGATGACGACGACGATGGGCCCGGGCATCCCGCTCGACCAGTCGCGCACCTCGAAGCTGCTCGAGGAGGCGTGATCCCGACAGGGACCCGCTGAACCACCGCCGACGGCCCGGCACCCGCGAGGG
>NZ_JBHXAW010000151.1:0-10631 GCF_042726645.1 Isoptericola sp. NPDC060257 | reverse complement strand
CCCACACCCTGCTGCGGTTCGTCCGCGAACAGGCGTTGCGCATCGACCATCCGCATGTGCTCGCCCCGGCGAGCTGGGCAGCCGGGGTGTTCCAGCCGGACGTCGTCGCGCCGTCGGAGACGCGGACGTCCAGGCCCGCGGTGCCGCCCTCGACGGCGCCCGCCAGCGGCAGGTGCGCGACGACGACGTACCCGTCGTCGGACGGCTCGACGACGGCGGCCGCGCCGTCCGGCCCGGTCACCGTGCCGTCCCGCGCGACCGTGGTCGTCGCGCCGTCGACGTCGAACGTCACGGCGTCCGCGTCGTCCGGGTCGGCGTCGGTCACCCGCACCTGCGCGGTGAGGTGGTCGGCCGCCCAGCGCAGCTGGAAGTCGGCCACGGGCTCGCCGCTGCCGTCGTCCGCCTGGATCGTGTGCCGCGGCAGCCGGTCCCACACGGGCGACGTCGTGGCGTCGCCGTCGAGCGGCACGTCGCCGGCGAACACGCCGGCCGACTTCAGCCGCGCGGGGACGTCGCCGTCGACGGCGCCGTGGTACGCCGGCTTGGCCTGGCGGTCGCCGTCGAACAGGAGCGGGCCGCCGTCGTCGCGCCACGACCGGTCGTCCGTGAGCCCCCACACCGTGACGCTGAACAGGCCGTCCGCCCGCTCGCGGAACACCCGGAACGCGTCGCGGAACCAGTAGCCCTGGTCGACGAGGTTGGCGTCGGTCGCGGGGTTGCCGATCCCCACGTCGAGCTCGGTCACGGCCTGCGTGACGCCCAGGTCGGCGAACCGGTCGAGCGCGGTGGCCAGCGCGCTGACCGGCGTGGACAGCGACACGTGGAACTGGTGGCCGACGCCGTCCACCGGCACGCCGCGGGCCAGCAGGCGCTCGACGAGCGCGTGATAGCGGTCCTGCTTGCCCGACTGCTCGGTGTTGTAGTCGTTGATGAAGAGCGTGACCGGCCGGTCCGTGCCCTCGGCCGCGTACGTGTCGTTGAACGCCTCGTCCGCGTACTCGAAGGCGAGGTCGATGAAGCCCTCGCCGAGGATCCGGTACCACTCGCTGCGCCGCAGGCCGTCGTCCGGGTCGCTCGTCGCGCCGTCGTTCACCACCTCGTTGACGACGTCGAACGCGGCGACCGGGTTCTCGCCGCCGCCGAACTCGCCGTAGGTGTCCGACATCCACCCGGCGACGGAGAAGATGTGCGTGCGCAGCCGCTCACGCAGGAGCTCCTGGTCCGCCTCGGACGTGGTCAGCGGCGTGCCGTCCTCGGCCTGGAAGAACCAGTCCGGCGTCTGGCTGTGCCAGGCCAGGACGTGCCCGTACACGCGCAGGTCGTTCGTCACGGCGTAGTCCATGAGCGCGGCGGCGTCGGGGCTCGGCCGGAACCGGTGCTCGGCGTCGTACCAGGCCTCCACCTTCATGCCGTTCTCGGCCGTGATCTGGTCGAAGTGCCGCAGCAGCAGCTCCGACGCCTCGCCCGTGGTCTCGCGCTCGTCGATCGCCACGCCGACGGGGAAGTCGACCGTCTCCTTGACGCCGGTGAGGTCCTGCACCGGCGGGGACGTGCGCTCGGCGCCCGTGACGACGAGGTCGTCCACGAGGAACGACGGGTGCGCGCCGCCGACCGGCGCCGCCTCGACGTAGAGCTGGGCGGCCGTGAGGCCCGACGGCATCGTGTAGGAGCCGCCGACGCGCACCCAGCCGTCGGCGGTCGCGTCGACGGCGCCGCCCACCCAGGTGTACGCGTCGCCCGCGGCCGACGTCTCCTGGACCGTGAAGTGCACGGCCGCGCTGCCCGCCGTCCCCGCCGGGAGCTTCACCCAGGCCTCGACGTCGTAGTCGCCTCCGGCGGCGAACAGCCCGTCGACGGCGGTCGCCGGCCCGTTCCACTCGGCCGTCCGCCCGGTGACGGACAGCGCCCCGGCGCCCGTCCGCGCGTCGTCCGAGATCTCGAGCGTCACCGCGCCCCGCGGGCCCCACGGCTCGTACGCCGTGTCGAAATCGTTTTCGAGAACGACGGGGTCGTCCCCCGCCGCCATGCTCGCGCCCACGACACCGGTCACCACCGCGCCGCTCACCATCACCGCCGCGGCCGCCGCACCGGCGACCGCCCGTCTCACCCGCTGCCTCATCGTCGCTCCCTCGCGATCGGTGGGGCCCTGGCGGCGGCTCGGCCGACGCCCGGGGCCGACGGCGCGTCGGCGCGCCGTCGGGGACACCGTAGGGCTCCGACGGCATTAGGAGCAACGGTTGAACGAAACTTCCTCTCAGGCGCCCGGGAGCGCGAGCGGCAGCGCCATCGACACGTCGAACGACTCGAAGTCGCTCGGGTCGAGCTGGGAGACCAGCGCGACCGCGAAGACGAGGACCAGGATCCACACGACGACCCCGACCGCGCCCAGCACGATGCCGGCGATCGCCAGCCCCTTGCCCTGCTGGCCCGTGCGGTTGACCCGCGACAGGCCGATGATCCCCAGCACGATCGGGATCACCGCCAGGCCGAGGATGCCCGTGACCAGCGCCGCGATCGACCACCCGTCCGTGCCCGCCGACGGCGCGTACGGCGGGGCGTACTGCCCCTGCGGGTACGGCTGGGCGTACGGCTGCTGCGGGTACCCCTGCGGCGGCGCCGGAGCCGGGCCCGCGTCCCCGGGCTGCGGCACGCCCGGCGGGGGGTAGCCGGGCTCCCCGTAGCCCGGCGGGTACCCGGGCTGGGGCCGCGGCTCGGGCTGCTGGTACGGGCCCGGGGGCGGCTCCGCCCCGCCGGTCGGCGTGGCCGCCCCGGGGGAGTCGGGCCGCGGCTCGCCCAGGTCCGGCTGCGTGCCGTCGTCGTGAGTCATGGGTTCCTCCTCGTCGGCGAGGCGCGACGGCCGGGCAGGCCGCCCCCGCTCCTCCCACTATGCCGGAGGACGCGGGCGCAGGCGGGTTCACCTCACCGTTCACCCGGGGGACCCCTCCCCGCGCCGCACCGGGGCTGACATCCTGAGAGCGGCGGGCCGGACAGGGACCCGGCCCGCCACCATCGGCCGGAGGAGGCAGCATGCGGGTCGTCGTCGTCGGGGGTGGGATCATCGGGCTCGCGACGGCCGCACGGCTCGCGCGCCGCGGCGACGACGTGACCGTCCTCGAGAAGGAGCGCGAGCTCTCCTGTCACCAGACGGGCCGCAACTCCGGCGTCATCCACTCCGGGCTGTACTACGCGCCGGGCAGCCTCAAGGCCCGGCTCGGCACGGCGGGCGCCGCGTCCATGACGCGGTTCGCCGCCGAGCACGACGTGCCCGTCGCCGTCACCGGCAAGCTCGTCGTGGCGACCGACGCCGGAGAGCGCGACCGGCTGCGCACCCTCGCGGAGCGCGGGGCCGCCAACGGCGTGCCCGTGCGCGAGCTGGACCCCGTCGAGGCGCGCGAGCACGAGCCCGAGATCGCGTGCGTCGGCGCCCTGCGGGTCGAGTCCACGGGCGTCGTCGACTACCGCGCCGTGTGCGCCGTCCTCGCGCGCCAGGTGCGCGACGCGGGCGGGGTCGTGCTGCTCGGCCGCGCGCTGCGCGGCGCGCGCACGGTGGGCACGCAGGTCCGGGCCGACGTCGAGGAGGTGGGCAGCCGCGCCGGGTACGAGCTGGTCGCCGACGCCCTCGTCGTGTGCGGCGGCCTGCACGCCGACCGGCTGGCGCAGGCCTGCGGCGTCGACCCCGGGGCCCGCATCGTGCCGTTCCGCGGCGAGTACTTCGACCTCGCCCCGCGCGCCGCCGACCGCGTGCGCGGCCTCGTCTACCCCGTGCCCGACCCGCGGTTCCCGTTCCTGGGCGTGCACCTCACCCGCGGCGTGCACGGCGACGTGCACGCCGGGCCCAACGCCGTCCTCGCCCTCGCGCGCGAGGGCTACCGGCGGCGCGACGTCGCCTGGCGCGACGTCGTCGACGCCGCCTCCTGGCCCGGCCTCTGGCGGCTCGCCGGGCGCAACCTCGTACCCGGCGCGGCCGAGGTGGCCCGCTCCGCCTCTCGCACGCTGTTCGCCGCCTCCGTCGCACGGCTGCTGCCCGGCACCACCGCCGACGACCTGCACCCCGCCCCGGCCGGCGTCCGCGCGCAGGCGCTGCACCGCGACGGGCGGCTGGTGGACGACTTCCTCGTGCGCACCGCGCCCCGGCAGGTGCACGTCATCAACGCGCCCTCGCCCGCCGCCACCGCGTCGCTGGAGATCGCGCGGCACGTCGAGGCGGAGCTGGACCGCACCATGGCGGCCATCGGGTGACGCGCCCGGGACGGCGGGCCGGGTGACCGACCGACGACGCCGCGGCCCGGTCGCGCTCGCCGTGTCCGCCACGTCGGCCGGCCTGCTCGCCGCCCTCTTCGCGCTGGCGGTGCTGACCGAGCCGGGACAGCGCGCGGACGTCGCGGGTCTCGCGCTCCTGACCGCGCCCGAGCCGATCCTCGCCGGCGCAGCGCGTCTGGTGCGCGCGCTCCTGCCGGTCGTCGCCGCGGGCGTCCTCGTCGCGGTCCTCGTCGTGGCGGTGCGGCGGCGAGCGGGCGGGCGCGCCCTCGTCGTGGGCGGTCTCCCGCTCCTCGTCCTCGGCCTGGCGACCGTCCTGCGGGACGTCGTCCTGCCCCGGCCCTTCCTGGGTGCCCACGGCTACCTCCACAACACCTTCCCGAGCGCCCACACGGCGACGCTCGCGGCCTCGTGCGTCGCCGTGGTCCTCCTGCTCGGTCGCCGCCCGGGCGGGTGGGTGACGGCGACGCTCGCGACCTCCGTGCTCCTGGCCGCGTGGGCCAACGTCGCGACCCAGGCGCACCGGCCCAGCGACGTCGTGGGAGCCCTGCTGCTGGTCGGGGTCGGCGCGCCGTGGGCGGTGCTGGCGAGCCGGCCGGGCTCGCGAGACGGTCAGCCGACGCCCGAGTCGACGAACCGGAGGTAGTCCTCCCGGGCCCGCGCGTCCGGGACGTCGAGGCGCAGCGCCTTCTCCCCGGCGTCGGGCAGCCCCCGCCGGAGCGCACGCTCGATCCGGCGTTGCGCGACGGCGTGCCCTACCAGGGCCGTCGCCGTCCCCCATGCCCCCGGCCGGGCGGCGGTGTAGAGCCGGCCGCCGCGGTGCGGGTCGCCGGGCAGGTCGGGGACGCCGCGGCGGCGGTCGAGCGCGGCGGCGGCGCCCCGCAGCGCGCTCGGTGCCCGCAGCCCCGTGCCGCCGAGCGACCCACCGCCCGGGCCACCGAGCACCCGCGCGGCGCGGTCGACGACGAGCGCCACCGGCGCATCGATCCGCATGGCCCGGGCACGCGGGCCGACCTCCTGCCGCGCGCCGTCGCACGCCGCGACGGCGCCGGCGACGTCGACGAGCCACAGGAGCCGCCCCGCACCCGCCTGAGCCGCGTGGAACGCCAGGACCAGGACCGAGTCGACCGGGTCGAACGTCGGGACGTCCCGTCCGCCGCCCAGCGCCACCGTGCGGCGCCGGGCGATCATCGCCTCGGGGTCGGTGCGGAAGCTGCGACGCAGCCCGTGCGGCACGGCGAAGTCCCAGTGCAGGTCGAGGTGCACGCCGAGGGGCCCGCGCATCGCGTACTCCGCGCGCCGCTCGCGCGCCATGAGGGGCCAGTTGCGGTCGACGCCCGTGCAGCCTGCGGCGTCCAGCGCCTCGACCGCCGCCCGGAAGCCTGCCCGCGGCACGTACAGGTCGAGGTCGTAGTACTCCCGCATGTCCGGCGAGGGCCAGAGCGCGGCCGCCGCCGGCCCCTTGGCCACCACCCACGGCACCCCGGCGCGGTCGAGCGCCGCACCCAGGACGGCCAGCTCGGCGAGCGCCCCCAGGTGGCGCACGACCTGCTCGTCGCGAGCGCGCCGCAGCGGCGCACGCCACGGCTCGGGGCAGTCCGGGCGGCCCGCGACGTGCTTCGCCACCGCGGGCAGGATCCGGTGGTCCTGGGCGGCGTCGGCCAGGAGCTCGAGCCGTATGCCGTCGAGGGGGACGGGCGTCGCGCCCGGCGGCGGACGATCGGAGGGCGCGACGGAGTCGAGCAGGATCTGCGCCAGCGGGCGGCGCACCGTCGGTCGTGCCCCCATCCCGGCAGGATAGGGAGCGCTCGGCGACGGTGGGGCGTCGGCAGCGGGCGAATTCTCGCCCGGACCGTCCTCCTGCCGCCCCGGCGCAGCTAGCGTGTGTGAGGCCGGGCCGGGCCCCGGCGGAGGACGGAGCGGTCGGTGGCAGACAGCGCGGTGGGCGGGACGCCGGAGAGCGACGAGCGCAGGGGACGCCGCCTGCTGCGCCTGCTCGGCGGCTCCTTGCAGGTGTCCTGGCGCGCGAGCCGGCCCCTGTTCGTCGCGATGCTGGTCCTCCAGGTCCTCGTCGCGGGGGCGCTGGCAGGCCAGGTGCTCGTCGTCTCCGCGCTGCTCGACGTGCTGCTCGCGCTCGCCGACGGCACGAGCGGCGTCGCGGCGGTCACCGGACCGGTCCTCGCCCTGGCCGCCCTGACCGGTCTCGCCTCGGTCGCCGGCGGGCTCCAGGCCTCGGCACGCCGGGTGCTCGGCGAGCACGTGGCGCGACTGATGGCCGAGGACGTGCAGGAGGTCGCGACGAGCGTCCCGCTCGAGCACTTCGAGTCGCCTGCCTTCTACGACCGTCTGCAGCGGGTCCGCGTCAACGCGCTCTCGAGGCCGTTCCAGGTCACCCAGGGGATGTTCGACCTCCTCGGGTCGTCGATCGCCACGGTCGGCGTGGGCGCCGCGCTGGTCGCGCTGCACCCCGTGCTGCTCCCGCTGCTCGCGCTCGGCGGCCTGCCCCTGCTGGTCACGGGCCGACGCGAGGGCAGGCTGGAGTTCGCGTTCAAGGTGGCGCAGACGACCAACGAGCGCGAGCGCATCTACACCAACTACGTGCAGAGCAGCCGGGACGAGGCCAAGGAGATCCGCGCCTTCCAGTCGGCCCCGTGGCTGCAGGCGCGCTACCGCGAGCTGTACGGCACGTACCTGGCCGACCTCGCCCGCCACGTGCGGCGCCGGGCGCTGACGAACGGCGCGGGCAACCTCGCCGCGGCCGTCGTGCTCGCGGGCGTGCTGCTGGTGCTGGCCTGGCTCATCACGCGCGGCGAGGTGACGTTCTCCGAGGCGGGGGCCGCCGTGGTCGCGGTCCGGATGCTCCAGGGGCAGATCCAGGGCATCTTCGGCGGCGTCCAGCAGATCTTCGAGTCGGGGCTGTTCCTCGACGACGTGCACGCGTTCCTCACCGACGGGCGGGCCGCAGCGCGCGCGGCCACCGGGAGCGAGGAGCCGCCGGCCGCCTTCCCGGGCGTCTTCGCCCGTGGTGTCTCCTTCACCTACCCGGGCTCGCGGCGACCGGCGCTGCGCGACGTGGACCTCGCGCTGCGCCCCGGCGAGGTCGTGGCCCTGGTGGGCGCCAACGGCTCCGGCAAGACCACCCTCGCCAAGCTCCTCGGCGGCCTGTACGAGCCGACGTCGGGCACCGTCCTGTGGGGCGACCGGCCGCTGTCCGGGATGCGCGGCGCGGCCGTGCGCCCCCAGGTGGCGGTGATCTTCCAGGACTTCGTCCACTACGCGTACACGGCCACGTGGAACATCGCCCTCGGCCGACCCGACGTCCCGGTCGACCACGAGCGGGTACGGCGTGCGGCCCGGGTCGCCGGCGTGGACGCCGCGCTCGCCGGCCTGCCCGACGGCTACGAGTCGCGGTTGTCGCGCATGTTCCCCGGCGGCACGGAGCTCTCCGGCGGCCAGTGGCAGCGGGTCGCGATCGCCCGGGCCTTCTACCGGGACGCGGCGCTCGTCATCCTCGACGAGCCGACCGCCGCGATGGACCCGCTCGCGGAGCACGACCTGTTCTCGTCGCTGCGGGCCACGCTCGACGGGCGGACCGCGCTCTTCGTGTCGCACCGCTTCTCCACCGTGCGCTCGGCGGACCGCATCGTCGTGCTCGACGACGGCGTGGTGGTCGAGCAGGGCTCGCACGACGAGCTGATGGCCCTCGACGGCGCCTACGCGGAGATGTTCACGGTCCAGGCCCGGTCCTACCTGGACGCCGCGTCGGCCCCGACCAACGGGCGCGCCGAGGCCTCGCCCACCGACCGGAGGACCTGAGCGCCCAGCCCCGGCGCGAACGGCGGCCCCCACGGGACGTCCGCCACCAGCACGGGGACGGTGCGGGCGACGTCAGCGAGATGGCGCAGGTGGGCGCTCTGCACGCGCTCGTCCAGCCAGCCGTGCAGCCGCGGGTAGTGCAACAGCTCGAAGAGCGCCGCGGTGCCCGTCCGTCGGCGCACGACGAGCTCCCCGCCGGCACGGTCGGGCTGCGGCACGACGATCGCGCGCAGCGGGCGGCGGTCGCGCGCTCCCGCGCCGAGCTGCAGCACGTGCCGGGCGTCGGCGCTCACGCGGCGGCCGGGCGCCCGCGCGGCGAACCGCTCGGCCAGCGTGTCGGCACCCTTGCGCAGCCGCACCTCCGTGGCACCCAGCCGGGCCGCGAAGCCGTCGTCGCCGCGGTCCAGGCGCAGCACGTCGTCGGTGACGAGGGCGGCCCCCTCCGCGCACAGCAAGGTCGCCATCGTCGACTTGCCCATGCCCGAGTAGCCGACGAACGCCACCACGCCGTCGTCGTCCTCCACCGCGCTCGCGTGCAGCACCGCCTCGCCGCGCAGGTACAGCTGGAACGCGAGCATCCCGCCGGTGGTGAGCACCCGGCTCAGCCCGGGGTCGACGCCGCCCGCCTCCCGCAGCACGACGTGGCGCAGGTCGGCCGACACCTCGAAGTCGCACGCCTCGTGGAACCGGAGCAGGTAGCCGTCGGCGCCCAGGTCCCAGGCCGTGTACCAGGGGTCCCCGGCCAGCTCGTGGTGCAGGACCGGCCGCCCGTCGGGGGCGGTGCGCTGGTCGGTGCCCGGGCCGGCGGCGACCACGACGTCGGCCCGGGCCGCGCCCTCCTCCGCCCGGTCCTGGTGCAGGTCGAAGGGCGCCTCCACGATCAGGCCGTACAGCAGCTGGCGGTCCATGTCACGCTCCCTGGGTGGGGACCGCGAGCGGCCGGAAGCCCGTGCCGCGGTCCAGGTCGAGGTCCTTGTCGTCGATGCGCAGCCAGGCGTGCGCCCGCACGACGCCACCCGCCTTGGCGACGCCCAGCACGAGCGCGGGACGACGGTGGCGCAGCAGCCGGCCGGCGAGGATCGCCGAGCGCAGGCAGGTGCCGTTCACGCCGGGCAGCCGCAGCACCCGCCGCAGGACGCGGAGCCGTCGCCGTTCCGCGTCGTCCAGCGCGCCGGGGTCGAGGTCGCCGGACGCAGGCTCGGCGGACGCCAGCAGGGTGAGGTCGTACCGCCGGGCGACGCGCGCCACGTCCCACCGCCGCAGCCGGCGCTCGAGCAGAAGCAGGGCGCCCAGGAGCCGGAGCGCCAGCGGGACGGCGCTCACCCGGCGCCACACCCCGGACGGGGTCACCGGACCGGCTCCGCCCCGACGGACGCCAGCCACGCCTGCTGCAGCAGCAGGCTCGTCGGACCGGGCGGGAAGCCGGACAGCCACGCGGCGCGGAGCCCGTCGACGTCGACCAGCGCGGCGTCGACGCCGTCCCCGCCCCACCGGCGGGCGAAGTCGCGCGTCGCGCTGCCCAGGTACGCGCGGTTGAACGACGCCTTGTCGGACCGGGCGCACACGGCGTCCGGCAGCAGCGTGCCGAAGACGGCGCGCATGCCCGCGGTGCGGTCGGGGAAGCCCCACGGGTGAGCCGCGCCGAGCGCCCCGAGGAATTCGTCGTCCAGCAGCGGGTGGGCGAGCACGACGTCGTGCTCGGCGGCCACCTGACCGAACGTGTCCAGGAAGACCCGGCTCGCGCGCCTCCGGCGCAGCCAGCGCAGGCCGCGTGCGTACGACAGGGGCTCGGCCGCGGCGTCGCGCGCGATCTCGTCGGCGAGCCGAGCCGTCGTCTCGCGCCCGAGCCAGGTGAGCGCCGCCGTGCTGCGCGCCGCGGCGGTGCGCTCGCGCCACCGCCGCGCGGGCAGCAGCGAGTCCAGGGCGGCCCGGCGGGGGGTCCCCGCCCTCCCCCGGCCTCGCGCGACCCTCAGCAGGGCCCGGGAGCGGCGGTCGCCGAGCACCTCGTCGCCGCCCTCCCCCGTCAGCACCACATGCCCTCGCAGCTCGCGCAGCATCGCGTCCTTCACGTGCATGGTGGCGGGGAAGAGCAGCCCCCGGCGCACCAGGCTCTCCCGCGCCGCGTCGCCCAGCAGGTCGTTCTCGCCTCCGACGTCGATCCGCCGCCACGTGGAGAGCCCGAGGTGCCGCACGACCGACTCCTGCCACGCGGACTCGTCCGCCTCCGCGACCCCGGGGTAGCGGAACGTGACGGGCACCGGGTCGGGGTTCCCGTCCTCGCGGGCGACGGCGGTCGCGACGGCGAGCACGGCGGACGAGTCCCGTCCGCCCGAGAAGGTGACGGCCACCGGGCGCCCGCCGGAGGCGCGGCGCACGGACGTCTTGATCGCTTCCAGCGGGCTCCCGCCCTCGCGGGGAGTCGCCGGCACAGGGTCGGGCACCAGCCCGGGCAGCCAGCACGCGGCGACCTCGAAGGCCGTCGGGCGGTAGAAGGACGTCATCGTCGTTCCAGGCTGCTCGGGGGGACGCTGCGGGGAGTGCGCTGAGGACACCGGAGG
>NZ_JBHXAW010000150.1:0-10637 GCF_042726645.1 Isoptericola sp. NPDC060257 | reverse complement strand
GGCCTCGGCATGCTGCGGGAGGCGCTCGCCGCCACCCGGGACGCCGGTCTGGACGACACGTGCCAGAGCGGAGACGTGTCCGGGCCGGTCCGCGGACGGGCCTACGATGGCAGGCAGACGTCGGTGCGGCGTCAGGGGACGGGGAGGCAGACCATGACGGTCCTGGAGGACATCGTCGCGGGGGTCCGTGAGGACCTCGCGGTGCGCCAGGCGCGGACGTCGCTCGACGAGCTCAAGGAGCGGGCGGCCCGCGTGCCGGGCGCGCTCGAGTGCTGCGGCCGGCTGCTCTCGGAGGATCGCGTCGCCGTGATCGCCGAGGTGAAGCGGTCGAGCCCCAGCAAGGGCGACCTCGCACCGATCTCCGACCCGGCCGCCCTGGCCGAGGAGTACGCCAGCGGCGGGGCCAGCGCGATCTCCGTGCTCACGGAGCAGCGCCGGTTCGGCGGCTCGCTCGCCGACCTGGACGCCGTCCGCGCCCGGGTGGACGTGCCGGTGCTGCGCAAGGACTTCGTCGTCACGCCGTACCAGGTGTGGGAGGCGCGGGCCCACGGGGCCGACCTCGTGCTGCTCATCGTCGCGGCCCTGGAGCAGACCGTGCTGACGTCCCTGATCGAGCGGGTGCACTCGCTCGGCATGACGGCGCTGGTCGAGGCCCACACCGACGACGAGGTGCGTCGCGCCCTCGACGCCGGGGCGCGCGTGGTGGGCGTGAACGCCCGCGACCTCAAGACGCTCGAGGTGGACCGCACGACCTTCGCGCGCCTCGCCCCGCTCATCCCCGACGACGTCGTCCGCGTCGCCGAGTCCGGCGTCCGCGGCCCGCACGACGTCCTCGACTACGCCCGGTCCGGCGCGCACGCCGTGCTGGTCGGCGAGGCGCTCGTGACCGACGGGGCCCCGCGCCGGTCGGTGGCCGACCTGGTCGCGGCCGGCCAGCACCCCGCGCTGTGGTCGGTCCGCCCGGCCGCCCAGCCGTAACCACCGCAGCACGTCACACGACCACGGCACAACACCACACGGCACACCATCCCGACGCGTCCTGGACGGCGGGCGGCGGAGGCCCGGGCGACCGGTACCCTCTGACGACCCCTCGTGCAGTCCGCCGTGGGGTGCCGACGAGAGACGGAGGACCCGTGCCCGACCAGCCCGTACGGGAGGCCCTGACCGAGACCCTGGCGCACCAGGTGCTCGGGCGGCTCGCGGACGTCGAAGGCCCGTACTTCGGCCAGTTCGGCGGCCGCTTCGTGCCCGAGGCCCTCATCGCCGCGCTCGACGAGCTCGAGACCGAGTACCGCAAGGCCCTCGGCGACCCGGCGTTCACCGACGAGCTGGCACGCCTGCACCGCGAGTACACGGGCCGCCCGTCGCCGCTCACCGAGGTGCCGCGGTTCGCGGAGCACTGCGGGGGCGCGGAGGCCGGCCACCGGGTGTTCCTCAAGCGCGAGGACCTCAACCACACCGGCTCGCACAAGATCAACAACGTCCTCGGCCAGGCGCTCCTGGTGAAGCGCATGGGCAAGACCCGCGTGATCGCCGAGACCGGCGCCGGGCAGCACGGCGTCGCCACGGCGACCGCGGCCGCCCTGCTCGACCTCGAGTGCGTCGTCTACATGGGCGAGGAGGACACGCAGCGCCAGGCCCTGAACGTCGCCCGCATGCGGCTGCTCGGTGCCGAGGTCGTGCCCGTGACCATCGGCTCGCGGACTCTCAAGGACGCCATCAACGAGGCGCTGCGCGACTGGGTCGCGAACGTCGAGAGCACGCACTACCTGCTCGGCACGGTCACGGGCCCGCACCCGTTCCCCGAGATGGTGCGCGAGTTCCACCGCATCATCGGCGAGGAGGCGCGCGAGCAGATCCTCGAGCGCACCGGCCGGCTGCCGGACGCCGTCGCAGCGTGCGTGGGCGGCGGGTCCAACGCGCTCGGCATCTTCAACGCGTTCCTCGACGACGAGGGCGTGTCTCTGCACGGCTTCGAGGCCGGGGGAGAGGGCGTCGAGTCCGGCCGCCACGCGGCCCGCTTCTCCGGCGGGGCCCCGGGCGTGCTGCACGGTGCCCGCTCGTACCTGCTGCAGGACGACGACGGCCAGACCCTGCCGAGCCACTCCGTCTCGGCGGGGCTGGACTACCCGAGCGTCGGGCCCGCGCACTCCTGGCTGCACGACCTCGGGCGGGCCACCTACGAGCCCGTGACGGACGACGAGGCCATGGAGGCCTTCCGCCTCCTGTGCCGCACCGAGGGGATCATCCCCGCGATCGAGTCCGCGCACGCGCTCGCCGGCGCCCTGCGCCTGGGGCGCGAGGCGGCGGAGGCAGGCCGGACCGGCCAGGTGATCCTCGTGAACCTGTCGGGTCGCGGCGACAAGGACGTGGCCACCGCGGCGCGGTGGTTCGGGCTCCTCGACGAGGACCAGACCGACGCCACGCCGGAGGGGGACCAGTGAGCGCCACGACCGACACCTCGCCCGCGGCGGCACCGTCCGCGAGGTCGACCACCGGCGCGCGCCTCGACGCCCTCCGGGCCGAGGGCCGTGCGGCCCTGGTCGGCTACCTGCCCGCCGGGTTCCCCGACGTCGAGCGCTCGATCGAGGCCGTCCTCGCGGCCGTGGACGCGGGCGCCGACGTCGTCGAGATCGGCGTGCCCTACACCGACCCGGTGATGGACGGCCCGGTGATCCAGCGTGCCGCGGAGGCGGCGCTCGCCGCCGGCACCCGGGTCCGCGACGTGCTGCGCGTCGTCGAGGCCGTCGCCGAGCACTCCGGCGGGCGCGTGCCCGCCCTCGTGATGACGTACTGGAACCCGGTGCTGCGGTTCGGGGTGGACGCGTTCGCGCGCGACCTCGCCGCCGCCGGGGGAGCCGGCCTCATCACCCCCGACCTCATCCCCGACGAGGGGGGCGACTGGATCGCGGCGTCGCAGGAGCACGGCCTCGACCGCGTCTTCCTCGTCGCGCCGAGCTCCACGCCCGAGCGGCTGGCGCTCACGGCCCGCGCGTCGCGCGGCTTCGTCTACGCGGCGTCCACCATGGGCGTGACCGGCACCCGCGACTCGGTGGGCGACCGGGCCGAGCAGCTCGTCGCCGACACCCGCGCGGCGGGTGCCGACCACGTGTGCGTCGGGCTCGGCGTCTCGTCGGGCGCCCAGGCCGCCGAGGTGGGCCGGTTCGCCGACGGCGTCATCGTCGGCTCCGCGCTCGTGCGCCCGCTGCTGGCCGACCGTCCCTGGGCCGACCGGCTCGACGCGCTGCGGGCGACCGTGGCGGACCTCGCCGACGGCGTGCGCCGTGCCCGCGGGGGGCCGGGGGCGGGCGCGTGAGCGCGACCCTCCTGGCGTCGGCCGCGTCGGTGCAGGCGGCGATCCCGAGCCCGTCGCAGCACACGTGGTACCTCGGCCCGGTGCCGCTCCGCGCGTACGCGCTGGCCATCCTGGCCGGCATCGCCGTCGCGATCTGGATCACCACCAAGCGCTGGGTCGCCCGTGGCGGCGACCCGGACGACGTCCTGGACATCGCCTTCTGGGCGGTGCCGTTCGGCATCGTCGGCGGCAGGCTGTACCACGTGATCAGCACGCCCGAGCCGTACTGGGGCGAGGGCGGCGACCCCGTGCGCGCCCTGTACGTCTGGGAGGGCGGCCTCGGGATCTGGGGTGCGGTGGCGCTCGGCGCCGTCGGCGCCTGGATCGGCTGCCGCCGCAAGGGGGTGCGCCTGAGCTCGTTCGCGGACGCGCTGGCCCCCGGCCTGCTCGTCGCGCAGGCGGTGGGGCGCCTGGGCAACTGGTTCAACCAGGAGCTGTTCGGGGCGCCCACGACGCTGCCCTGGGGGCTCGAGGTCTCCCCGGGGGTGATCGAGCGGCTCAACGCGGACACCGGCACGGCGTTCGCGACGGGCACCCTGTTCCACCCCACGTTCCTGTACGAGCTGCTCTGGAACCTCGGGGCGGCCGCACTTCTCGTCTGGCTCGACCGCCGGTACAGGCTCGGTCATGGGCGGGTATTCTGGGCCTACGTCGCGCTCTACACTCTGGGCAGGGTGTGGATCGAGATGCTCCGCATCGACACCGCCGAGCACGTGCTCGGGCTGCGTCTGAACGTGTGGACGTCGATCGTCGTGGGCCTGGGTGCCCTCGTCGCCTTCGTCGTCATCGGCAGGCGCTACCCGGAACGTGAGGACGGGGTGGAGCTTCCCGGCCGCAGCCGCGACCGGCAGGACACCGAGCAGACGACCGAGCCTGGCATCGAGTCCGACACTGAGCTTGACACCATGAGCACCGCGCACGCCGGGGCCGCCGCAGGCGCCTCCGGCCGGGACGACGGCCGCGACAGCGGCGCCGGACCGCACCGTGCGGACGCGGGAGGACCCGGTCCCGACCAGGGACCGGCCGACCGCGCCTGAGGCGACTCCCACCGGGACACCACCCGGGCGGGGCCGCCTATGTTTCCGACGGGCCGACGATGTCCCGACCACCTTTGAGCATGACGCGCCCGCGTGCGGGCGTGCAGGAGGACGGTGTTGATGACCACGCCGCAGCATCGGGTCGCGCGGCCCTCGGCCCAGGGCCTCTACGACCCCGCGTCCGAGCACGACGCGTGCGGTGTCGCGTTCGTCGCGACCCTGCGCGGGACGCCCGGCCGCGACATCGTGGACGCGGGCCTGACCGCCCTGTTGAACCTCGACCACCGCGGAGCGGTCGGCGCGGAGGAGAACAGCGGGGACGGGGCCGGGATCCTCACGCAGATCCCGGACGCCTTCGTCCGAGACGTCGTCGCCGCCGAGCTCCCGCCCGCCGGGCACTACGCGATCGGCATGGCGTTCCTGCCCCAGGCCGTCGCGGAGGCCGACGCGGCCGCGCGCCGGTTCGAGGCGATCGCCGCGGAGGAGAAGCTCGACGTCCTCGCCTGGCGCGACGTGCCGGTCACGGCCGACCTCGTCGGCCCGACGGCGCGCGCCTCGATGCCCCTGTTCCGGCAGGTCGTCGTGGCGGACCCGTCGCGCGAGCTGTCGGGTCTCGAGCTCGACCGCCGCACCTACCGCCTGCGCAAGCGCGCGCAGAACGAGCTCGACCTGTTCCTCGCCTCGCTGTCGAGCCGCACCCTGACCTACAAGGGCATGCTCACGACGGCGCAGCTCGAGCCGTTCTTCCCGGACCTGAGCGACCCGCGCTACGCGTCCGAGATCGCGCTGGTCCACTCGCGGTTCTCCACGAACACCTTCCCGTCGTGGCCGCTGGCGCAGCCGTTCCGGCTCGTGGCGCACAACGGCGAGATCAACACGGTGCGTGGCAACCGCAACTGGATGGCCGCCCGCGAGAGCACCATGGCCAGCGAGGTGCTCGGCGACCTGAAGCCGCTGCTGCCCGTGTGCACGGAGGGGTCGAGCGACTCGGCCAGCTTCGACGAGGTGCTGGAGCTGCTGCACCTGTCCGGCCGCTCGCTGCCGCACGCCGTGCTGATGATGGTCCCGGAGGCGTGGGAGAACCACGCCGAGATGGACCCGGCCCGGCGGGCGTTCTACCAGTACCACGCGAACCTCATGGAGCCGTGGGACGGGCCCGCCTGCCTCACGTTCACCGACGGCACCCTCATCGGCGCGGTCCTCGACCGCAACGGCCTGCGGCCGGGCCGCTACTGGGTCACGGAGGACGGCCTCGTCGTGCTCGCGTCGGAGGCCGGGGTCCTGGACCTCGACCCCGCGACGATCGTGCGCAAGGGGCGCCTCGAGCCGGGGCGCATGTTCCTCGTCGACACGGCACAGGGCCGGATCGTGGAGGACGACGAGCTCAAGTCGCAGCTCGCCGCCCAGCGGCCGTACGGCGAGTGGATCGCCGGCAACACGATCACGCTGGACTCGCTGCCGGAGCGCGAGCACGTCGCGCACTCGCCCGCGTCCGTCCAGCGGCGGCAGCGCGCCTTCGGGTACACCACCGAGGAGCTGAAGATCCTCCTCACGCCGATGGCCGACACCGCCGCGGAGGCGCTCGGGGCCATGGGCTCGGACACGCCGATCGCCGTCCTGTCGAGCCGCCCCCGGCTGCTGTTCGACTACTTCACGCAGATGTTCGCCCAGGTGACGAACCCGCCGCTGGACTCGATCCGCGAGCAGCTCGTCACCGCGATCGACAGCACGATCGGCCCGGAGCCGAACCTCCTGGAGGAGGTCGCGAGCCACGCCCGCAAGCTCGACCTGCCGTTCCCCGTGCTCGACAACGACGAGCTCGCCAAGATCGTGCGCATCGACCGCGACCCGCGGCTGGAGGGCGAGTTCCGCGCCGGCATCGTGCGCGGCCTCTACGAGGTGTCCGGCGGCGGCAAGGCGCTGCAGGCCCGGCTCGAGGAGATCTTCACCCAGGTCGACGCGGACATCGCGGCGGGCGTGACGCACGTCGTGCTGTCCGACCGCGACTCCGACTCGGAGCTCGCGCCGATCCCGTCGCTGCTGCTGACCAGCGCCGTGCACCACCACCTGCTGCGGCAGGGCACGCGCACCCGGATCTCGCTGGTCGTGGAGGCCGGCGACGTGCGCGAGGTGCACCACGTCGCGCTCCTCATCGGCTACGGCGCGGCCGCGGTGAACCCGTACCTCGCCATGGAGACGGTGGAGGACCTCGCGCTGCGCGGCTACCTCGCCGTCACGCCGGAGGCGGCCGTCGCCAACCTCATCACCGCGCTCGGCAAGGGCGTGCTCAAGGTGATGAGCAAGATGGGCATCTCCACGATCATGTCCTACCGCGGCGCGCAGATCTTCGAGGCCGTCGGGCTCTCGCACGAGCTGGTCGAGGACTATTTCACCGGCACGACGAGCCGCCTGGCCGGCATCGGCCTGGACGTCATCGCGGCCGAGGTCGCGGCGCGGCACGCGGAGGCGTACCCGGCGTCGGGCAACCACGCGGCCCACCAGCGCCTGACCAGCGGCGGCGAGTACCAGTGGCGCCGGGACGGGGAGGAGCACCTCTTCGACCCCGAGACCGTCTTCCGGCTGCAGCACGCGACCCGCACCGGGCGGATGGACATCTTCCGCCAGTACACGCGCCGCGTGGACGAGCAGTCCCGCCGGCTCATGACGCTCCGGGGCCTGCTGCGCTTCACCCCGGACCGCGAGCCGGTGCCGATCGACGAGGTCGAGCCGGTCGAGGAGATCGTCAAGCGGTTCAACACCGGCGCGATGTCGTACGGGTCGATCTCCGCGGAGGCGCACGAGACGCTCGCGATCGCCATGAACCGCCTGGGCGGCCGGTCCAACACCGGCGAGGGCGGCGAGGACCCGGAGCGCCTGTACGACCCGGAGCGCCGCTCGCGGGTCAAGCAGATCGCGTCCGGCCGGTTCGGCGTGACGAGCGAGTACCTCACGAACGCCGACGACATCCAGATCAAGCTCGCCCAGGGCGCCAAGCCGGGCGAGGGCGGCCAGCTGCCCGGACCCAAGGTGTACCCGTGGGTCGCCAAGACCCGGCACTCGACGCCCGGCGTGGGCCTCATCTCGCCGCCGCCGCACCACGACATCTACTCGATCGAGGACCTCGCGCAGCTCATCCACGACGCCAAGAACGCCAACCCGGCGGCGCGCGTGCACGTCAAGCTCGTCTCCGAGTTCGGCGTCGGCACCGTGGCGACGGGCGTGTCCAAGGCGCACGCGGACGTGGTGCTCATCTCGGGGCACGACGGCGGCACGGGCGCGAGCCCGCTGACGTCGCTCAAGCACGCGGGCACGCCCTGGGAGATCGGCCTCGCCGAGACCCAGCAGACGCTCGTGCTCAACAACCTGCGCGACCGCATCGTCGTGCAGGTGGACGGGCAGATGAAGACCGGTCGCGACGTCGTCGTGGCGGCGCTGCTCGGGGCCGAGGAGTTCGGCTTCGCCACGGCGCCGATGGTCGTCTCGGGCTGCGTCATGATGCGGGTCTGCCACCTGGACACCTGCCCGGTGGGCGTGGCGACGCAGAACCCGGAGCTGCGCAAGCGGTTCACGGGCAAGCCGGAGTTCGTCGTGAACTTCTTCGAGTTCATCGCGCAGGAGGTGCGCGAGCACCTCGCCTCGCTCGGCTTCCGCTCGATCGAGGAGGCCGTCGGGCACGTCGAGGCCCTCGACACGCGCAAGGCCGTCGACCACTGGAAGGCGCAGGGCCTGGACCTCGCGCCCGTGCTCGCCGCGCCCGAGGCGGCGCCGGGCACGACGCTGCACCAGGTGGCCACCCAGGACCACGGCCTGGCCAAGGCGCTGGACAACCAGCTGATCGAGAAGGCACGCCCCGCGCTCGAGGACGCGCTCCCCGTGCGGATCGAGGCGCCGGTCCGGAACGTCAACCGCACGGTCGGCACGATGCTCGGCCACGAGGTGACCAAGCGGTACCGCGGTGCCGGGCTGCCCGACGACACGATCGACGTGACGCTCACGGGCTCCGCCGGCCAGTCGCTCGGCGCGTTCCTGCCGCGCGGCGTCACGCTGCGCCTGTACGGCGACGCCAACGACTACGTCGGCAAGGGCCTGTCGGGCGGCCGGATCGTCGTGCGCCCCGACCGGTCGGCGGTGCTCGAGGGCGCCGCGAACGTCGTGGCGGGCAACGTCATCGGCTACGGCGCGACGTCGGGCGAGATCCTGCTCCGGGGCCGCGTGGGCGAGCGCTTCGCCGTGCGCAACTCCGGCGCGACGCTGGTGACCGAGGGCGTGGGCGACCACGGCTGCGAGTACATGACCGGCGGGACCGTGCTGGTGCTCGGCCCCACGGGCCGCAACTTCGGCGCCGGCATGTCGGGCGGCGTGGCGTACGTGCTCAACCTGCGCGACGTCGCGATGAACATCCAGGCGGTGAAGAGCGGCGAGCTCGAGGTGGGCGCGCTGGACGACGCCGACTGGGACCGCGTGCGCGGCCTGCTGGAACGGCACCTGGCGGAGACCGGCTCGCCCGTGGCGGCCGAGCTCCTCGGGGACGACGGCGCCCGGGCCCGCTTCTCGCGGGTCCTGCCCGCGGGCTGGGCCCGCGTGCGCGCCGCGCTGGCCGACGCCGAGGCCGCAGGGAAGACGCTGGGCGAGGGCGACGACTTCGACCCGGCGATGTGGGAGCAGATCATGGAGGTGGCGCGTGGCTGACCCCCGCGGATTCCTGAAGGTGCGGGAGCGCGAGCTCCCGCCGAACCGCCCCGTCGAGGTGCGGCTGCGTGACTGGAAGGACACGCACGCCCACCGCGAGGACGGGCAGCCGTTCCTCAAGGAGCAGGCGGGCCGCTGCATGGACTGCGGCATCCCGTTCTGCCACCAGGGCTGCCCGCTGGGGAACCTCATCCCCGAGTGGAACGACCTGGTGTGGCGCGACCAGTGGGCCGACGCGATCGAGCGCCTGCACGCGACCAACAACTTCCCGGAGTTCACCGGTCGCGTCTGCCCGGCACCGTGCGAGACGAGCTGCGTGCTGGGCATCAACCAGCCCGCGGTGACGATCAAGAACGTCGAGGTCTCGATCATCGACGAGGCGTTCGAGCGTGGCCTGGTGACGCCGCAGGTGCCCCAGCGGCTCACGGGCTCGACCGTGGCCGTCGTCGGGTCGGGCCCGGCGGGCCTGGCCGCCGCCCAGCAGCTCACGCGCGCCGGCCACACGGTCGTCGTGTACGAGCGCGACGACGCGATCGGCGGGCTGCTGCGCTACGGCATCCCCGACTTCAAGCTCGAGAAGCTGCACATCGACCGGCGGCTCGAGCAGATGGAGGCCGAGGGCACCCGCTTCCGCCCGGGCGTCGCCATCGGCCGCGACATCACCTGGGACGCGCTGCGCCGCCGGTTCGACGCCGTGGTCCTGGCCACCGGCGCCACCGTGCCGCGCGAGCTCGCGATGCCGGGCCGCGACCTCGGCGGCGTGCACTTCGCGATGGACTTCCTCACCCCGGCGAACAAGGCCGCGGCGGGGAACCCCGTCGACGGCGCGCCGTCGGCCGCGGGCAAGCACGTCGTGATCATCGGCGGCGGCGACACCGGCTCGGACTGCCTCGGCACGTCGCTGCGGCAGGGCGCGGCCAGCGTCACGACCCTGGCGATCGGCAAGAAGCCTCCGCTCGAGCGGCCGGCGAGCCAGCCGTGGCCGACCGACCCGATCGTCTTCGAGGTCTCGACGTCCCACGAGGAGGGCGGGGAGCGCAGCTACCTGGCCTCGACGGTAGAGTTCGTGGGCGGCGAGGACGGGAACGTCCGGGCCCTGAAGGTCGCCGAGACCGAGTACCTGCCGGACGGCCGGCGGGTGCCCAAGGAGGGCACCGAGCGGGAGATCCCGGCGGACCTGGTCCTCATCGCGATGGGGTTCACCGGCCCGGAGACCGACGAGCTGGTGACCCAGACCGGCGCGGAGCTCACGACGCGCGGGCTGGTGCGGCGCGGCGACGACTACGCCACCAGCCTGCCCGGCGTGTACGCGACGGGTGACGCGGGCCGCGGGCAGTCGCTGATCGTCTGGGCGATCGCCGAGGGCCGCGCGACGGCGGCCGCCGTGGACGCCTACCTGCTGGGCAGCTCCGAGCTGCCCGCGCCGGTCGGCCCGCGGACGGTCGCGCTGCGAGGATAAGAAGAACAACGACGAAGCAGTACCCGGGTGCCGTTCGGGCACCCGGGCCCCGGGGGCCGGGGCGGCCGGGGGGGGGGGGGGGGGCGGGCGGGGGGGA
>NZ_JBHXAW010000149.1:0-10651 GCF_042726645.1 Isoptericola sp. NPDC060257 | reverse complement strand
CCGCCCGCATCCTGCGAGCGGCGGGCCTCCGGCGTCCCCGGCCCCGGGGGCGGACGGCGTCCGGCGCGTGGCGTCTGGATCGAGTCCGTCGGCGTCCCGGTCGGCCCGGGTGCCGCCGCGCGTTGTTGCGACCTGCATGACGACGAACCCGATCGACACCGCCGCGGCTCCCGCGGCGGCCACCACGACGGCCACCACGGCGGTCACGGGGGCGCCCGGCCCCCTCCCGCGCCGACGCGCCGCGCTGGCGCTGGCCACGATGTTCCTGGGCAGCTTCTCCCTCGTGACGGCGGAGTTCCTGCCGCCCGGGGTGCTCACCCCGGTGGCGCAGGACCTCGGGGTGACCGAGGGCGTCGTGGGCCTCTCCGTGAGCGCCACGGCCCTCACCGCGCTGCTCACCGCCCTCGTGCTGGGCTCGCTGTTCCCGCGCACCGACCGCCGCACGCTGCTCGTGGTGCTCGCGCTGGGCGCGGTCGCCTCCAACGTGCTGGTGGCGCTGGCGCCGAGCATCGGCGTGCTCATGGCGGCCCGGCTGCTGCTGGGCGCGGCGCTGGGCGGCTACTGGTCGATGTCGCTGGTCATCGCGACGCAGCTCGTCCCCGCGGACCAGGTGGGCAGGGCCATGATGGTGGTGAACGCCGGCACGACCGTCGCCACGGTGGCCGGCGTGCCGCTGGGCGTGATCCTCAGCGCCGCGGCCGGCTGGCGGGTCGTGTTCGTGGCCGCCGCGGTGATCACGGTGGTGACGGCGGTCGCGATGCGCGTCGCCCTGCCGCCCGTGGCGCCGACGCCGGGCATCGGCTGGTCGGCGACGGGCCGGGCGCTGCGGTCGCCGGGCGTCGGCCTGGGCCTCGTGGCGATCGTCGCGGTCATCGGCGGGCACTTCGCCGGCTACACGTACGTGCGGCCCGCGCTGTCGCAGCTGCCGGGGTCCGACGTCGGGCAGGTCGCGGTGCTGCTCGCGCTGTTCGGCGTGGGCGGCCTGGTCGGGAACTTCGCGATCGGGGCGCTCGTCGACCGGCACCTCGCGGTGCTGCTGCTCGCAGTGCCCGTGGCGATCGGCGCGGGCGTCGCCGCCGTCGGGCTGGCGTCCGCCCTGCCGCTGCTCGTGTACCCCGCGGTGATCGTGTGGGGCGCGGCGTTCGGCGGCGTCCTCAACGTGGTGCAGGTGTGGATCACCCGCATGATGCCCGGCCAGGTCGAGGCGGGCAGCGGGCTCGTCGTCGCGGCGTTCCAGACGGCGATCATCCTCGGCTCCGCGGTGGGCGGCCTCGGCGTCGACTCCGTGGGGGTCGGCTGGACCTACCTCGTGGCGGCGGTGGCCGCCGTCGCGGGCGGGGTCCTGGTGCGCAGCACGCTGTCGCGGCGGTACTCGGACGGCGTCGCGCCCGTGTGACGGCGGAAGGCGCGGCCGAACGCCGTGTCCGAGCCGTAGCCCAGACGGCGGGCGATCGTCGCGACCGGCAGGTCGCCCGCCGTCAGGAGGCAGCGCGCGTGCGCCACGCGCACCTGCGCCAGGTAGCGCCCGGGCGTCAGCCCCGTCGCGGAGCGGAAGCGGGCGGCGAACCCGGACCGGGAGGCGAGCGCCACGCGGGCCAGGTCGTCCACCGTCCACTCGCGGCCGGGGTCGGCGTGGATCGCGGCGACGGCGCTCGCCAGGCCCGGGTCCTCGCGCTGCATCAGCCAGCGGGCCGGGGCACAGCCGCGCGCGTACCAGGCGCTGATCGCCATCGACGCGACGAGCGTGACGACCCGGTCGCCCAGCACGCTGCGCGGGGCGCGGTAGTCCTCGACCAGCGAGCGCAGCATCGTCGCGGCCGTCGGCTCGGTCTGCGGCAGCTCGGTGAGGAGCACGACGGCGGGCAGCACGCCCGCGCCGTCGTCCGCGCCCACGGGCGCCACCCGCACGCACTGCACGGCGGCGGTCGAGAGCGCGTGCACCTCGAAGCGCGGGCCGTGCGGCAGGAACAGGAAGTCGCCGGGCGCGAGGTCGGCGACGTCGCCCACGCCGCGCACGCGCACCAGGCCGTTGGTGACGAGCAGGAGCGCCGCGTCCCCGGAGGCGTGCTCGGCCCACTCGCCGGCGGCCAGCGTGTGCCGGGACCGTGCCACGAAGCGCCACTGCAGCCCCGCGAGCACGCGGTCGAGCTCCTCCGCGGCGGCCGACGCCGACGACGTGCTCGACGAGCAGCCGGGCGCAGAGCCCACCGCCGTCACAGGTCGCCGGTCTTCTCGAGGCGCTTCATCGCCACCCAGCCGATCGGCACGCGGGCCCAGTAGGTGACGACGCGGTAGAGCATGGTCACGGTGACGGCGAGCGACGCCGGGATGCCGGCGGCGGTGAGCCCGGCGATGAGCGCGCCCTCGACGCCGCCCAGGCCGCCGGGCGTGGGCACCATCGCGCCCACGGAGTTGCCGACCAGGTAGATCACCGCGACGTCGATGAGGTTGAGCGACTGCCCGAACGCGGCCAGGGCGAAGTCGAACGCCAGCACGTACCCGAGCGTCATGACGACGTTGCCCCCGAGGCCCAGCGCGAGGCGGGTGGGCTGGCCCAGCATCGCCGACAGCCGGGGCCAGACCTGCTCGAGCGTCGGGCGCGCCTTCTCCCACGCCCACCGGCGGACGGAGGGCACCAGGAGCGTGGCGACGACGGCGATGCCGACGCCGGCGATCGCCAGCAGCACGGTCGTCGACGGCAGGTCGATGAGACCGCCCGACCCGGTGGACACCGACAGCACGACGAGCAGCAGCACCGTGACGACGAACTGCGACAGCTGCACCAGCGCGACCGTCGCGACCGCCATCGGCGTGGTCACGCCGCGCCGGGTGAGCATGCGCAGGTTGAGCGCCGCGGGCCCGATGCCCGCCGGGGCGGCGAGCGCGACGAACGAGCCGGCCATCTGCGTGAGCGTGGCGCGCCACAGCGGGAGCTTCTCCGGCGAGAAGGCGCTGAACGTCAGGGCCGCGCCGAACCAGGTGAGGGCCCCGAGCAGGAACGACGCCGCGACCCACCACGGGTTCGCCTCGGTGATCGCCGAGGCGATCTCCTCGAAGTTCAGGGTCGTGACGACCACCGTGACGGCGACGATCGTCAGCGTGAGCATGATGACCGTGCGGGCGCCGAAGCGGGTGATGTTCTGGGGCTGCACGTCCGCCTGCGGCAGCCGTTCGACGAGGGCCTCGCGCAGCTCGTCCAGCAGGCCCTTCGCGCGCCGCACCTCCTCGCGCGTCGGGCTGGGCAGCGCGATGGACTGCAGCAGCGGCCCGATGGCGGCGATGTCCTCGTCGGGCAGGGCGCGCACCGCGGAGGCGAGCGCGCGACGCGCCCCGACCCGCAGGGCCAGCAGCGCGAGCATCTGCGTGAGGTCCAGGCGTCGCGACAGGGTGCCCGACGCGATCTCGCCCTGCTCCCAGCCGGTGAGCCACACGTGCGGCGCGCCGGAGAGGTCCCGGTGCACCAGCACGACGTCGGGCGTGAGGGCGTGGTGGGTCAGCCCGGCGTCGTGCGCCCGCCGCAGCTGCTCCCACGCCTGGGCGAGCACGGCGTCGCCCCGCGGCCCGTCGAGGTCGTCGGGCTCGAGGTCGCGCAGGGAGACGGCGCCGCGCGCGTGCTCCTGCACCAGCACCACCGAGTCGTCGGCGACGCCGATGCCCTCCAGCCGAGGGGTGCGCACGCCGGCCGCCTGGGCGGCGTACGCGAGCAGGGCGGTGCGCTCGGCCGCGGCGCGCAGCGAGATCGCTGCGCGGCCCTCCAGGCCGCGCAGCCGCAGGGCGCGCCACAGCCGCTGCACCGTGGTCAGCACCTGTCGGTCGCCGTCCAGCACGACGACGTCGCGGCGGGGCTCGCCGTCGCCGGTGAACAGCGCGTACACCCGGTTGTCGCCGGAGCGGGTGAGGGCCACGGCCGCCGCGTCCGCGGTCGTGGGGTCCGGCGGGAGGGTGTGTTCCTCGTCCTCCGGGGCGTCCACGACGTCGCCGTCGGCGTCGTAGGAGGCCACCGGGTCCTCCGGCAGGGCGGGAGGCCCGTCGGCGTCCGCCTCGGCGTCGTCGACGACGGCGGAGACGTCGCGCACCCGCACCAGCGCGGTCGGGTGGAACCCGGCCCGCCGCACCGCCGCCACGAGGTCGGCGCCGTACGCGCGCTCGCTGCGCACGCCGGACACGTACTGCACCGCCTGCCCGGCGAGGCGGCCGAGCAGCAGGGCGACGAGCACGCCCGGCAGCGACACCTGCCCCGTGATGAGCACGATGAACAGGGCCAGGTACAGCACGTTCCACGACCAGCGCACCGTGCGCCGGCGGGTGCGCGGCCCCGCCGTGGTGAGCAGGCCGGCGATCGCCGCCACGTACCCGGGGATGGTGAGCTGCCACGCGCCGTCGGTGAACACCGACAGCCCGCGCACCAGCTCGTCGCTGCCGAAGCGGGAGATGGTCAGGGCCGTGACGACGCCGAGCACGAGCCCGAGCGCGGCGGCGCAGATGGACTCCACCACCTGGCGGCCCAGCCGGCGCCAGCCCAGCTCGATCAGCACGGCCGCGGGCACGAACAGGGTGATGAGGCCCTCGAGGAGCGCGACCGGGATGAACAGGATGCGCGCCAGCAGGGAGCTGAAGGTCCGCACGTCCTGGGTGACGCCCTCGGTGGTGGCGTGCGCGACGACCGACAGCACCAGCACCAGGGCCACGCCCAGCGCGCTGACCACCATGCCGAGCATGTCGGACGGGTGCCGCACCCGGGCCTCGGGGGTGTCGACGACGCGCACGAGGTCGGTCGGCGTGCCCTGGTCCGAGGTGTCGCCGCCGAGCAGGGCCCGGAGCGGGCCGGTCGGCGGCGCCGTGTCGCTCGCGGGGCTCCGGTGCGGAGGATCCTGGGCAGGACCCGCGGTGCTCGCTCCGGACATGCCGGAAAGTCTAGGTGTTACCGGGCCTCACGGCCTGTGACACGAGGTAGAGAGCGGTGGTAGGTTCCCGGACCACGATGCGAACCTGCCTCCGGGTGTGACCCACACCCGTGACGGGAGCGACACACCGGTGTGCTAGAAACCCGCATCGTGACGAGTCCGCGGCCACCCGCCGCGGCCGGCCTGGACGAAGGGGACCACGACCATGAGTGCCATCAGAGGCTCGCGACGGCTGCTCGCCGGCGCCGCAGGGACCGCAGCGCTCGCGCTGGTGCTGACCGCGTGCGGCGGCGGTTCGGGCGACGGCGGGAGCGGCGACGGCGGCGGCAGCGCCGAGTCGCTGGTCGTCGGGACCACGGACAAGATCACGTCGCTCGACCCGGCCGGGTCGTACGACAACGGGTCGTTCGCGGTGATGAACCAGATCTACCCGTTCCTCATGAACACCCCGTACGGCAGCCCGGACGTCGAGCCGGACATCGCCGAGTCGGCGGAGTTCACGTCGCCCAAGGAGTACACGGTCAAGCTCAAGCCGGGCCTGAAGTGGGCCAACGGCAACGACCTCACCTCCTCCGACGTCAAGTTCACCTTCGACCGCCAGCTCGCGATCGCGGACGAGAACGGCCCGTCGTCGCTGCTGTACAACCTCGACTCGGTGGAGACGCCGGACGACACGACCGTCGTCTTCAAGCTCAAGAGCGAGAACGACCAGATCTTCCCGCAGATCCTGTCGTCCCCCGTCGGCCCCATCGTGGACGAGGACGTCTTCTCGGCCGACGCCGTGACGCCGGACCAGGAGATCGTCGACGGCAAGGCGTTCGCCGGCCAGTACTCGATCACGAGCTACAAGACGAACGAGCTCATCAGCTACGAGGCGTACGACGGCTACCAGGGCATCCTCGGCGCGGCCAAGACGCCGAAGGTCGCCGCCAAGTACTTCACGGACGCCTCCAACCTCAAGCTCGAGGTGCAGGACGGCTCGGTGGACGTCGCCCTCCGGTCGCTGTCGCCCACGGACATCGAGGACCTCCGCGGCGACGACGCGGTGAAGGTCGTCGACGGGCCCGGCGGCGAGATCCGCTACATCACGTTCAACTTCAACACCCAGCCCTACGGCGAGAAGCAGTCGGACGCCGACCCGGAGAAGGCGACCGCGGTCCGCCAGGCCGTCGCCGACCTCATCGACCGCGAGGCCCTGGCCGACCAGGTCTACAAGGGCACCTACACCCCGCTGTACTCCTTCGTCCCGGACGGCCTCACCGGCGCCACGGAGCCCCTCAAGGAGATGTACGGCGACGGCCAGGGCGGCGCCGACGCCGACGCGGCGAAGAAGCGCCTCGACGACGCCGGGGTCACCACCCCGGTCGAGCTGAACCTGCAGTACTCGAACGACCACTACGGCCCGTCGTCGGGCGACGAGTACGCGCTCATCAAGGACCAGCTCGAGGCGGACGGCCTGTTCACGGTCAACCTGCAGACCACCGAGTGGGTGCAGTACTCCAAGGACCGCACGTCCGACGTCTACCCGGCCTACCAGCTCGGCTGGTTCCCGGACTACTCGGACGCGGACAACTACCTCACGCCGTTCTTCCTCAAGGAGAACTTCCTGGGCAACCACTACGTGAACCAGGACGTGGAGGACATGATCCTCGAGCAGGCCGTCACGGCCGACGAGGCGAAGCGCACCGAGCTCCTGGGCCAGATCCAGGAGGCCGAGGCCGAGGACCTGTCGACCGTCCCGTACCTGCAGGGTGCGCAGGTCGCGGTCACCGGCGCCGACGTCACGGGCGTCGAGGACACGCTGGACGCGTCGTTCAAGGTCCGCTACGCCGCGATGGCCAAGGGCTGAGAGACGGACTGAGCACTTCTCGTGTCTGCACGTAGCACGGCAGGGAGCGCACTGGGACGCTACGTCCTGGTGCGCTTCCTGCTCATCATCCCCACCGTGTTCATCCTGGTCACCACCGTCTTCGTGCTCATGCGCGCGACCGGTGACCCCATCACCGCCGCGCTGGGCGGCAAGCTTCCGCCCGACCAGCTCGCCGAGCTGATCCATGCGGCCGGCTACGACCGACCCATCGTCGTCCAGTACTGGGAGTACCTCACCGGGATCTTCTCCGGCGACTTCGGCACCACGATCAGCGACAACCGACCGGTCACCGAGGTGCTCACGACCTACGGGACGGCGACGCTGGAGCTCGCGTCCTACGCGATCGTCGTGGCTCTCGTGCTGGGCGTCCCGTTCGGCATGGTCAGCGGCTACTTCCGTGACCGCCTTCCCGACGCGGTGCTCCGCATCCTCGCGATCCTCGCGTACGCGACGCCGGTGTTCTTCGCCGGCCTCATCCTCAAGCTGGTGTTCTCCGTCTGGCTGGGCTGGTTCCCGGTGGCAGGCCGCGTGTCCACCGACGGGGAGATCGCGATGCAGCTCGCCGGGGCCGACTCCGGGTTCATGCTGATCGACGCGTTCAAGACGGGGGACCCCGAGGTCGTGCTCGACGTGCTGTCGCACGCCGCGCTGCCGGCGATCGCGCTCGGCCTGCTCACCGCCGGCGTGTTCCTGCGCCTCGTGCGCACCAACATGATCGGCACCCTCGGTACCGGCTACATCGACGCGGCCCGCTCGCGGGGCGTCAAGGAGAGCCGCCTCGTGCGCAAGCACGCGTGGCGCCCGGCGCTCATCCCGATCATCACCGTGGCCGGCATGCAGGTCGCGATGCTGCTCGTGGGCGCCGTGCTCACCGAGACCACGTTCGAGTGGCGCGGTCTCGGCTTCCAGCTGTCGGAGTACCTGCAGGCGCGCGACTTCGTCGCCGTGCAGGGGATCGTCGTGCTGATGGCCGTGGTCGTGGCGGTGACGAACTTCCTCGTGGACGTCCTCGCCGCCCTGATCGACCCGAGGGTGAGGTACTGATGACCAGCGGAGAGATCACGAGCGTCGGCACGGCCGGCGCAGCCCCCGAGCACGTCGCCGGCCGCGGGGCCTGGTTCAAGAAGCTGCCGGTGGTGCACCAGGTGCGCCAGAGCGTCGGGCTCCAGCGGGGCATGCTCATCGCGGGCCTCGTCCTGACGACGCTGTTCGTGCTGGTCGCGGTCTTCGCGCCGCTCCTGGCGCCGTACGGCTGGTCGCAGCTGCGCAGCGGGGACGGCGTCGCGTTCGGTGCCCAGCAGCCGCCGTCCGCGGAGCACTGGTTCGGCACCACCGTCGGCGGCTACGACGTCCTGTCCCGCGTGGTGTGGGGCGCGCAGACGTCCCTGCTCGTCGTGCTCGTCGCGGTCGTGGCGTCGATCGTCGTGGGCGTGCTGCTCGGCCTGGTGTCGGGGTACTTCGGCGGCTGGCTCGACCGGGTGCTCGTGGTGATCGCGGACGCGATCTACGCGTTCCCGTCCCTGCTGCTCGCGATCCTGCTCGCCATCGTCATCTCGGGCGGGCAGTCGAGCATGTGGGGCGGCATCCTCGCCGCCGCGCTGTCGATCACCGTGGTGTTCGTGCCGCAGTACTTCCGGGTGGTCCGCGCGGAGGTGGTGCGGATCAAGGCGGAGGCGTTCGTCGACTCGGCGCGCGTGCTCGGCACCGGGCACTGGCGCATCATGACCCGGCACGTGCTGCGCAACTCCACGCGCACGCTGCCGCTCATCGTCACGCTCAACGCGTCGGAGGCGATCCTCACGCTCGCCGGCCTGGGGTTCCTCGGCTTCGGCATCGAGCCGACGGCGGCAGCCGAGTGGGGTTACGACCTGCAGCGCTCGCTCGCCGACGTCACCTCCGGCATCTGGTGGACCGCGCTGTTCCCGGGTCTCGCCATCGTCCTCGCGGCGATGGGCATGACCCTCGTGGGCGAGTCGCTCAACGACCTGGCCGACCCGCGCCTGCGCTCGCGCGCACGCTCCGGCCAGGTGGCGGGGGCGGTCGCGGCGACGTCGGTCGAGGCGGACGCCTCCGACCCGGAGAACCCGGCGTCCGCCGAGCACTCGGAGAACCCGAAGGGAGACGACGCATGAGCGCCGAAGCATCGAACAGCGCCGTCGCGTCGCACGACGCCGTCGCGCCGAACGGCGCTGTCGCGTCGGTCAGGGACCTCGAGGTCTCGTTCGCCACGGACGCCGGCCCCGTGCGGGCCGTCGCCGGCGTGAGCCTCGACGTCCAGCCGGGCGAGGTGCTCGCCGTCGTCGGCGAGTCCGGCTCGGGCAAGACCGTCACGGCCAAGACCATCCTGGGCCTGCTGCCGGAGACGGCGACCACGAGCGGCGCCGTCGTCCTCACGGGGCGCGACGGCGCGGCGACGGACGTCGTCGCGGTCTCGGCGTCGAAGCTGCGCCAGGTGCGCGGCCGCGACGTGGCGATGGTGTTCCAGGAGCCCTCCAGCGTGCTCAACCCCGTGTACACGGTGGGGTGGCAGATCGCCGAGGGCATCCGTGCGCACGGCGACGTGTCGAAGAAGGAGGCGCGGCGGCGGGCGATCGAGGTGCTCGGCACGGTCGGCATCCCCGACCCCGAGCACCGCGTGGACCACTACCCGCACCAGTTCTCGGGCGGGCAGAAGCAGCGCATCGTCATCGCGATGGCGCTGGTGCTGGGGCCGAGCCTCATCGTCGCGGACGAGCCGACGACGGCGCTGGACGTCACCGTCCAGGCCGAGATCCTCGACCTGCTGCGCCACCTGCGCGACGAGACCGGCACGGCGATCGTGCTCATCACGCACAACATGGGCGTGGTGGCGGACCTGGCCGACCGGGTCGCCGTGATGTACCAGGGCAAGGTCGTGGAGCAGGCGGCGGTGGGCGACCTGTTCGCCGACCCGCAGGCCGACTACACGAAGGCGCTGCTCAAGGCCGTGCCGCGCGTCGGTGAGGGCGCCGTCCGCGCCGTCGAGCGCGCCGCCGCCCGCCCCGAGGGATGGGCGGCGTCCGAGCCGGTGGTGCGGGCCGAGGGCCTGACCATCACGTACCCGGGGCGGTTCCGGCAACCGGCGTTCACCGCGGTGGACGGCGTGGACCTCGCGATCCGCCCCGGCGAGGTGCTGGGGCTGGTCGGGGAGTCGGGCTCGGGCAAGACGACGATCGCCCGCGCGATGGCCGGCCTCACGCCCGTGAGCGGCGGGTCGCTGCAGGTGCTCGGCACCGAGATGCGCGGCGCCAGGGGGCGTGACCTCAAGGCGATGCGCCCGCGGCTGGGGTTCGTGTTCCAGGACCCGGCCACGTCGTTCAACCCGCTGCTGACCATCGCCGAGTGCGTGGCGGAGCCGCTGGTCGTGCACGGACGGGTGCGCAACCCGGAGGCCGCGCGCGGCCGCGTCGACCAGCTGCTCGAGGCCGTCCAGCTGCCCCGCAGCTACGGCGACCGCTTCCCGCACGAGCTGTCCGGTGGGCAGCGGCAGCGCGCGTCGCTGGCGCGCGGCCTGGCGCTCGACCCGGAGCTGCTCATCGCCGACGAGCCGACGTCGGCCCTCGACGTGTCGGTGCAGGCGCGGGTGCTGGAGCTCTTCGCCGAGCTGCAGAAGGAGCTCGGCTTCGCCTGCCTGTTCGTGTCGCACGACCTCGCCGTCGTGGACCTCCTGGCCGACCGCATCGCGGTGCTCTACCGCGGGCACCTGGTCGAGGAGGGCACGGGCGAGCAGGTGCTCGGCGCGCCGCGCGAGGACTACACGAAGCAGCTGCTGGCCTCGCTGCCGGTGCCCGACCCGGAGGCGCAGGCCGTGCACCGGGAGGAGCTGCTCGCCCTCCGGCGGGGCTGACCCGGCGGGACG
>NZ_JBHXAW010000148.1:0-10666 GCF_042726645.1 Isoptericola sp. NPDC060257 | reverse complement strand
TTTTGTTTATAAGAGACTGGTACCCTGACGAGCCGGAGCGTTGTGGGTGGGCTCGTGGCCCGCTCACGGCTCGCACGGGGGCCACGGGCCCACCCACAACGTATGGAGCGACGTGGAACAGCTGCAGATCACCTCGGCGACGCCGGACTCCGCGCTGCTCGACCTGCCGTGGCGCGCCCCCCTGGCCGAGTGGCCCGCGGACGTGCTCGCCGCCCTCCCCCGCGGCATCTCGCGGCACGTCGTGCGGTTCGTCCGCCTCGGCGGGCGCGTGCTCGCGATCAAGGAGATCAGCGAGGCGGTCGCGTTCCGCGAGTACGACCTGCTGCGCCAGCTGCGCAAGCTCGACATCCCGGCCGTGCGCCCCGTGGGCGTCGTGACGGGCCGCCTGGACGACGACGGCGAGCCGCTGGAGGCCGCGCTCGTCACGGAGCACCTCGCGTTCTCGCTCCCCTACCGGGCCGTCTTCAGCCAGGCGCTGCGCCCCGACACCGCGGCGCGCCTCATCGACGCGCTCGCGGTCCTGCTGGTGCGGGTCCACCTGGTCGGCTTCTACTGGGGCGACGTGTCGCTGTCGAACACCTTGTTCCGGCGCGACGCGCACCAGTTCGCCGCCTACCTCGTCGACGCCGAGACCGGCGACCTGCACCGCGAGCTCACCCCCGGTCAGCGCTCCTACGACGTCGACCTCGCCCGCACCAACATCATCGGTGAGCTGTTCGACCTCGAGGCGGGCGAGCTGCTCGACGAGGAGGTCGACGCCATCGCGATCGGCGACGCCCTCGTCTCCCGGTACACGGAGCTGTGGGAGGCGCTCACGGGCGTCGAGTCGTTCGGGTCCGACGAGCGCTGGCGGGTCGCGGCGCGCATCGACCGGCTCAACGACCTGGGCTTCGACGTCGGCGAGCTGTCGATCACCACGGACATCGACGGCACCACGGTGCGGATCCAGCCCCAGGTGGTCGACGCCGGGCACCACTCACGCCGCCTGTTCCGCCTCACCGGCCTGGACGTCCAGGACAACCAGGCCCGGCGGCTCCTCAACGACCTCGACTCCTACGTGGCGGCCACGGACCGTCAGGAGGACGACCCGCAGATGGTGGCGCACGACTGGTCGCAGAACGTCTTCCAGCCGACGATCCGCGCCGTCCCGCGGGAGCTGCGCCGCAAGCTCGAGCCGGCGCAGCTGTTCCACGAGATCCTCGACCACCGCTGGTTCATCTCCGAGCAGGCGGGGCGCGACGTCCCGATGCCCGAGGCCACGGCGTCCTACGTGGAGCACGTGCTGCGCCACCGCCCGGACGAGAAGGCCCTCCTCGGCCTGCCGCCGGGCGAGCCCGACCGCGAGGGCGACGTCGACATCGTCGACATGGGCGCCGGCCCGGACTCCGCCCCGGAGGACGACCACTTCCACCTGTCGACCTGACGCGGCCCCGCCCCCGGACGGCGTCGGGGGCGCGGTCAGCGGCGGGCCTGGGCCACCTCGTACAGCGTGATGCCCGCGGCGACGCCGGCGTTCAGCGACTCGACGTCGGACGAGATGGGGATGGACGCGACGGCGTCGCAGGTCTCGCGCACCAGGCGGGAGAGGCCGTGCCCCTCGGACCCCACGACGAGCACGAGCGGGTCGGTGGCGAACGCGAGGTCGCGCACGGTGGTGTCCCCGCCCGCGTCCAGCCCGACGACGAACGCCCCGGACTTCTTCAGGTCGGCGAGCGTCCGCGCCAGGTTCGTCACCTTGGCCACGGGCACCCGCGCCGCGGCACCGGCCGACACCTTCCACGCCGACGCGGTGACGCCGGCCGAGCGGCGCGACGGCACGACGACGCCGTGCGCGCCGAAGGCCCCCGCGGACCGGAGCACGGCGCCCAGGTTGCGGGGGTCGGTGACGCCGTCGAGCGCGACGATCAGGGGCGGCTGGCCGGCCTCGGCGGCGGCGTCCAGCAGGTCCTCGACGTCCGCGTAGTCGTACGGCGGCACCTGCGCGGCGACGCCCTGGTGCACCGAGCCCTCGGTGAGGTGGTCCAGCTCGGTGCGGCTCACCTCGAGCAGCTGCACCGAGCGGGTCGACGCCAGCTCGAGGATCTCCCGCGTGCGGTCGTCGTGGTCGATGCGCGCGGCGAGGTGCACGGCCGTGACCGGCACGTCGGTGCGCAGCGCCTCGAGCACGGCGTTGCGGCCCGCGACCACCTCGGCGCCGCCGGTCGGGCGGCGCGTGCCGCGCACGACCCCCTTGCTCGCGCCCTTCTGCGACTGCGCGGCCTGCTTCTTCTCCGCCGCCACCTTGCGCTTGTGCGCCGGGTGGTAGGTCCGGTCCTCGGCCTTCGGCGTCGGGCCCTTGCCCTCGAGCGCCTTGCGGCTGTGCCCGCCGGTGCCGACCTGCGCGCCCTTCTTGCTGCCGGCCTTGCGGACGGCGCCGGGACGTCGGGTGTTGCCTGCCATGGTGTCTCTTCTCAGGTGGTCGAGCGGGTCAGTCGGTCAGCGTCCAGCGGGCGCCGTCCGCGGAGTCCTGGACGACGACGCCGGCGGCCGCGAGGCGGTCGCGGATCGCGTCGCTCGTGGCCCAGTCCTTCGCGGCGCGCGCGGCGACCCGCGCGTCGAGCTCGGCGGCGACCAGCGACTCCAGGGCCGCGCGCGCGGCGGAGTCGTCGGCGCCCGAGGCCCACTGCGGGTCGTGCGGGTCGAGGCCCAGGACGTCGAGCATGCCGCGCAGGGCGACGAGCTCCTCGCGCGCCGCGGCGTCGTCGCGCGACGCCAGCGCGCTGTTGCCGGCGCGCAGGTGCTCGTGCACGACGGCGAGCGCGGCGGGCACGTTGAGGTCGTCGTCCATCGCCTCGACGAACCCGGCCGGCAGCTCGGCCTTCGCGACCTCGTCGGCGGGCACCCCGCCGACGCGCTCGGTGGCGCGGTCCACGAAGCCGGACAGCCGCTCCCAGGTGGTGCGGGCCTCGTCCAGGGTGTCGGGCGACCACTCGAGCATCGAGCGGTACTGCACCGCCGCGAGGGCGTAGCGGATCACGGGCGCCGGGGCCTGGGCGAGCAGCTCGCTCACCAGCAGCCCGTTGCCCAGCGACTTGCTCATCTTGACGCCCTGCTGGGTGACCCACGCGCAGTGCATCCAGCGCTGCGCGAAGCCGTACCCGGCCGCGCGCGACTGCGCCTGCTCGTTCTCGTGGTGCGGGAACCGCAGGTCGAGGCCGCCGCCGTGGATGTCGAACGCGTCGCCCAGGTAGCGGCGCGCCATGGCCGAGCACTCGAGGTGCCAGCCCGGGCGGCCACGCCCGAACGCCGTCTCCCAGGACGCCGTCTCCGGCTCGCCCGGCTTGGGCGCCTTCCACAGTGCGAAGTCGTGCGGGTCCCGCTTGGCGGACGCCGCGACGTCGTCGCCCGTGGGCTCGGGGTTGAGGTCCTCCAGCCGCTGCCGGGTGAGCTCTCCGTACGCGGGCCAGGAGCGCACGTCGAACCAGACGTCGCCGGGGCCGGTCGCGTAGGCGTGCCCGCGGTCGACGAGCCGCTGCATGAGCTCCGCCATGTCGGGAACGTGGCCGGTGGCGCGCGGCTCGTAGGTGGGCGGGATGACGCCGAGCGCGTCGTAGGCCCGCGTGAACATCCGCTCGTGCGTGGCGGCGTGCGCCCACCACTCGACGCCGGCCGCGGCCGCCTTGGCGAGGATCTTGTCCTCGATGTCGGTGACGTTGCGGATCAGCGTGACCCGCAGGCCCGAGCGCTCCAGCCAGCGCCGTAGCACGTCGAACGCGATGACGGGGCGGAGGTGGCCGATGTGGGGCGGGGCCTGCACGGTGGCGCCACACAGGTAGATACCGACCTCGCCCGGGTTCAGGGGGACGAAGGCGCGCACGTCGCGCGTCGCGGTGTCGTACAGGTGCAGGCTCACCGGTCCAGCGTACCGGCCGGTCCCTCAGCCGAAGGTGCGCCCCTCGCCGCGGTACGTGGGGACGGACTCGACGATCTCGTCGCCCCGCACCAGGTGGACGACGTCGAACCGCTCCATGAGCTCGCCCGCCTTGGCGTGCCGCAGCCACACGCGGTCCCCGACGGCGAGGGGCGGCGCTCCGCCCCGCCGGCGCAGCGGCGTCATGACCTCCCCCGCGCCCTCCGTGCCGGTGAGCGACCAGCCGGGCGTCGCGACCCGCGGCAGCCGCGAGCGCCCCGCCGGCCCGGAGGCGACGTACCCGCCGCCGAACGCCGTCGCCCAGCCCGGGGCGGGCACCCGCGCGACGTCGAGCCCGAAGAACGCGGAGGGCCGGGGGTCGAAGGAGCGGTACCCGTCGAACAGGCCGGGGACGAACAGCCCGGAGCCTGCGGTCACCTCGGTGACAGCCGGCCCGGCCGACGACGTCTCGAGCGAGCCGGTGCCGCCGGAGTTCACCAGCTCCACGCCGTGCCCGACGGCGGCGCCGACGGCCTCGACGACGGCCGTCCGGCGGCCGTACAGCTCGGCCACCGACAGCTTCTTGACCAGCCGGACGGCCGGGTTGGTGTCGGGCAGCCCGGCCACCTGCGCCTCGTAGAACATCAGCCCGCGCAGCCGGGCGCCGGGCAGCCCCTCGACGCGGCGGGCGAGCGCGGCGATGTCGTCCGGGGTGCGCAGCGGCGAGCGCCGCGTGCCCAGGTGCACGTGCAGCGGGCCGGCGTCGAGGCGCAGCGACGCGTCGACGTCCAGGCAGACGGCGACGTCGGCCAGGCCGCCCGTCCCGGCCGGCACCGCGGCGGACGAGAGGGCTGCGCCCAGGAGCGCGAGCTGGGCGGCGTCGTCCGCCATGAGGGTGATCTCGCGCCGCGCGCGGGCGTCGGCGGCGAGCCGCGCGAGCGCGTCCCGGTCCACGGTGGGGTAGCCGACGAGCACGTCGCGCACGCCCTCCTGCACGAGCCACAGCGCCTCGGCCAGGGAGAACGCCATGACGCCCTGGAACCCGGCGTCGAGCGCCCGGCCGACGAGCGTGCGCACCCGGACGGACTTGCTCGCCACCCGCACGGGGACGCCCCGGGCGCGGCGGCGCAGGTCCGCGGCGTTGGCGTCGAAGGCGTCGAGGTCGACCACGGCCACGGGAGCCGACAGGTGCGCGGTGGCGCGGGCCAGCCGCTCCGTCTGGGTCATGACCGCACGCTACACCGGCCGCCGGGCGTCGTCGGACGGCCCGGCGGGGTGATCCGACGGGTGATCTGACGGGGCCGACGGGGCGGTCCGACGGGTCGCCGACGATCCACCCGGAGGGGGATCCGCGCGGGCCGCCGCCCGTGGCAGAGTGTGCCGCGTGACTCCGAGCACCGTCGCCCGCACACCGGCCCCCGCCACCCCCGACGCCCCGCTGCGCACCTGGGGCGGCACGCACTCGTGGCAGCCTGCGCGCCGCCTGGCGCCGCGCGACGAGGGCGAGCTGGGCGCCGTCGTCGCCCGGGCAGCCGCCGACGGGACGCGGGTGCGCGCGATGGGCGCCGGCCACTCCTTCACCGCCGCGGCCGTGACCGACGGCGTGCACCTCGGCCTCGACCACCTCAGCGGGATCGAGGCGGTGGCGCCCCAGCCGGACGGCACGTCGCTCGTCACCGTCCGGGCGGGCACCCGCCTGCACCACCTCAACCGCCTGCTCGCGGCGCTCGGGCTAGCGATGCGCAACCTCGGCGACATCGACCGCCAGTCGGTCGCGGGCGCGATCTCGACCGGCACGCACGGCACCGGCGCCCGGCTGGGCGGCCTCGCGACGCAGGTGCGCGGCGTCCGCGTGGTCGGCGCCGACGGCGCGGTCCGGGCGGCGTCGGACGCCGCGGCCCCGGGATCTCCCGAGCGCGAGCTGTTCGAGGTGGCCCGGCTGGGCCTCGGCGTCGCGGGCGTGCTGTCGGCGGTCACGCTCGAGGTGGTGCCCGCGTTCTGGCTGCGCGCGCAGGAGGAGCCGTGGCCGCTGGACCGCGTGCTCGAGCAGCTCGACGAGTACGTCGACGGCAACGACCACGCGGAGTTCTACTGGTTCCCCGGCACCCGCCGGGCGCTGACGAAGCGGAACAACCGCGCGACGGCCGAGGAGATCGAGGCCTGGGCGGCGGCCCGCGCCGGGGGCCTCGGCGCCGTGCGCGCCGCCGGCTCCCGGGCCCGCGCCCTCCTGGACGAGGAGGTGCTGTCCAACGGCGCCTTCGAGGTGGTGAACCGCCTCGCGTTCGCCGCCCCCGGCCTCGTCCCCCGCCTCAACGCGGTGAGCGCGCGGGCGCTGGGCGCGAAGACGTACGTGGCGCCGTCGGCCGACGTCTTCGTCACCCGGCGCCGGGTCCGGTTCGTCGAGATGGAGTACGCCCTGCCGCGCGCCGCGCTTCGGGAGGTGCTCGACGAGCTCGACGCCTGGCTGCGCGCGTCCGGCGAGCCCGTCCCCTTCCCGGTGGAGGTGCGCTTCGCCGCCGCCGACGACGTCTGGCTCTCGACGGCGCACGGTCGTGAGACGGCGTACGTCGCGGTGCACCAGTACGCGCCGATGCCCCACCAGCGGTACTTCAGCGCGGCCGAGCAGATCTTCGCCGCCGCGGGCGGGCGGCCGCACTGGGGCAAGATGCACACCCGCACGGCGGAGCACCTCGCCGACCACTACCCGCTGGCCGACGTCGCCCGCGTGCGCGCCGCCGTCGACCCCGGCGGCGTCTTCCGCAACGGCTACACCGACGCCGTCCTCGGCGCGGCGGACTGACGCCACGGCCTGAGCACGGGCTACGCGGAGGGCCACCACGCGGCCGGGGCGGCCCGCTCCCCCGGCAGTCGCACCGTGACGCGCAGCCCGCCGTCGCCCAGCGCGGCGAGCGCGAGGGTGCCGTGGTGCGCCTCCGCGATGCTCCGCACGATCGCGAGGCCGAGCCCGACGCCCCCGTGCTCCCCGTGCGTGCGCCCGCCGCCGCGCTGGAACGGCTCGACGAGCGTCGGCACGAGGCGCGGGTCGAGCGGCGCGCCCGTGTTCTCGACGGTGAGCACGACGTCGTCGCCGCGGACGGCCGTCGCCACCCGCACCGTGCCGTGCTCCGCGAGGTTGTGCACGATCGCGTTGTGCACGAGGTTCGTGGCGAGCTGCAGCAGGAGCGCGTGCGACCCCACCGCGGGTGCGACGTCGCCCGCGACCCGCACGTCGACGCCCCGGCCGTCCGCGAGGGGTTGCAGCGTCTCGGCCGCCTCCTCCGCGAGGAGGGACAGGTCGACGCGCTCGCGCGCGAACGTCCCGCGGTCGGCGCGGCTGAGCAGCAGCAGCGCCTCGGTGAGGTCGATCGCGCGCGCGTTGACGGCCTCGAGCCGCCGCAGGAGCTCGTCCGTGTCCCGGTCCGGGTCCTGCGCACCCACCTCGAGCAGGGTCCGCGTCACGGCCAGCGGGGTGCGCAGCTCGTGGGAGGCGTTGGCGGCGAACCGCTGCTGCTCGGCGACCTGCGCCTCGAGCCGCGCCAGCATCGCGTCGAACGCGTCGGCGAGCTCGCGGAACTCGTCCTGCCGGCCGGGGAGCCGGATCCGGTGGGACAGCGACCCCTCGGCGGCCCGGCGGGTGGCGTCGGTGATGCGGTCCAGCGGGGCGAGCATCCGTCCGGCGAGGAACCACCCGCCGATCAGGCCGAGCACCAGGAGGAAGACCATCGCCCAGGCCACCCGCGGGGCGAAGGCGCGCTCCAGGTCGGAGCGGTTCGGGACGAACTGCCCGGGCCCGGGACGGGACGGCGCGACGTCGACGATGATCGTGTCCGGGACGTACCGCAGCAGGAAGACCCACACGACGGCGAGGAGCAGCGCGCCGGCCACCACGAGGAACCCGGCATAGCTGAGCGTGAGCTTCAGCCGGACGCTCGGGCCGGGGCTCCTAGCCATGCCGGGCCTCGCCGCTCCGGGCCGCGCGCCCGTCCTCGCGCCCGGTCTCGTCCTCGGGCGGGACCGCGATGCGATAGCCCACCCCGGGCACGGTGGCGATCACCCACGGCTCGCCGAGCCGCTTGCGCAGCGCCGACACCGTGATGCGCACGGCGTTGGTGAAGGGGTCGGCGTTCTCGTCCCACGCCCGCTCCAGCAGCTCCTCCGCGCTGACGACGCCGCCGTCGGCCGCGACCAGCACCTCCAGCACGGCGAACTGCTTGCGGGTGAGCGCGACGTAGCGCCCGTCCCGGTAGACCTCGCGGCGGAACGGGTCCACGCGGAGGCCCGCGAGCTCGCGCACCGGCGGCCGGCTGTGCGCGCGCCGCCGGTCGAGGGCGCGCAGCCGCAGCACGAGCTCCCGCATCGCGAACGGCTTGGTGAGGTAGTCGTCGGCCCCGAGCTCGAACCCGGTGGCCTTGTCGTCGAGACGGTCCGCGGCCGTGAGCATGAGGATCGGCAGGCCGCTCCCGGAGGCGACGATGCCCGCGGCGATCTCGTCGCCCGACGGGCCGGGGATGTCGCGGTCGAGCACGGCGACGTCGTAGGAGTTCACGCTCAGCAGCTCGAGGGCGGTGTCGCCGTCGCCGGCGACGTCCGCCGCGATGGCCTCCAGGCGCAGCCCGTCGCGGACGGCCTGGGCCAGGTACGGCTCGTCCTCGACGATCAGCACACGCATGCCCTCGATGCTACGGAGCGGCGCCTATCGTCCGCGTATCGAGGACCGCATACGCCCGGGCAACGCCGCCCCGGCTCGACTGGGGGCATGCTCCACCACCGATACGGCCCCGCACCCGAGCGCCCGACCGCCCGCCGGGCCCGCACCGCGCTCACGCTCGCCATGGCCGCCGCCGCGCTGACCGGGCTCGCGGCATGCCAGTCGTCGACGCCCCCGCCCGCGAGGACGTCGGTCGCCCCGGCGAAGGCCCCCGCGGACCGACCCGACCGCGGCGCGCGCGACGGCGAGGCCGCCGGCCACGTCCCCGACGGCACCACCGTGTTCGACGACGCGCTCCCGGCCCTCGCGAACCTCGACCCCGCGCTGCTCGCGGCGCTGCAGGCGGCCGCGACGGACGCCGAGCAGGACGGCGTCACCTTCTTCGTCAACAGCGCCTGGCGCTCGGCGGCGTACCAGGACCGGCTGCTGCGCGAGGCGGTCGCCCAGTACGGGTCCGCGGCCGAGGCGGCCCGCTGGGTGGCGTCGGCCGACACGTCGTCGCACGTCACCGGCGACGCGGTCGACCTGCAGCAGACGGGCGGCAGCCAATGGGTGGCGGACCACGGCGCCGCGTACGGGCTGTGCCGGGTGTACGCGAACGAGCCGTGGCACGTCGAGCTGCGCCCCGACGCGGTCGACCAGGGCTGCCCGGAGCCGTACGCCGACCCCTCGCAGGACCCGCGGCTGCAGCAGTGAGCGGTCCGGTGCGGTGGTCCCGCGCCGACCGGTTCAGCCGACGGCGACCACGAGCGCCGTGGCGATCGCCGCGACGCCCTCGCCGCGGCCGGTGAGCCCCAGGCCGTCGGTCGTGGTGGCGCTCAGGGAGACGGGCGCGCCGGCCGCGGCCGTGAGCGCCGCCTCGGCCTCGGCGCGGCGCGGGCCGACCTTCGGCCGGTTGCCGACCACCTGCACGGCGACGTTCCCGATCTCGAAGCCCGCCGCCCGCACGCGGCGGGCCGCCTCGGCGAGCAGGACCGCCCCCGCAGCACCTGCCCACTCGGGCTCGCTGGTGCCGAAGTGCGAGCCGAGGTCGCCGATGCCGGCGGCGGAGAACAGGGCGTCCGCGGCGGCGTGCGCCGCGACGTCGGCGTCCGAGTGCCCGGCGAGCGGCCGCTCCCCCGGCCAGCGCAGGCCGCCGAGCCACAGCTCGCGGTCGGAGCCCTCGGGGGCGTACGCGTGCACGTCGACGCCGAGCCCGGTGCGTGGCAGACCTGCGGGCAACGCGGTCACGACTTCTCCTCCAGCAGCAGCGCGGCCACCTGCAGGTCGCGCTCGGTGGTGATCTTCATGGCCGCCTCCTCGCCGGTGACGACGTAGGCGGGCTCGCCGAGCGCCTCGACCAGCCCCGCGTCGTCCGTCGCCGCCGACCCCTCCGCCGTCGCGCGGCCCGCGCCCTGCGCGTGCGCCCGCTGCAGCAGCGCGCGGTCGAAGCCCTGCGGCGTCTGGACGGCGCGCAGCACGGCGCGGTCCGGGGTCTCGACGACGCGTTCGACGTCCGGCCCGCCCCCGGCCGACGCCGGCGCGACGCGCTTCACCGTGTCGGTGACGGGCAGCCCCGGGACGACCGCGCCGTGGCCGGCACGCACCGCGTCGACGACGCGGCGCACCAGGCGCGGCGGGGCGAGCGGGCGTGCGGCGTCGTGCACGAGGACCACGTCGTCGTCCGGGCCGGCGAGCGCGAGGCCTGCGGCGACGGACGCCTGGCGGGTGCCGCCGCCCTCGACCACGCGGACCGGCACGTCCACGTGCGGGTCCTGCGCGACGACGTCGCGCACCGCGGAGTCGAGGCCCGCGGGGCAGGTGACGACGAGGGAGTCGACGACGCCCGAGGCGGCGAGGCGGCGGGCGGCGTGCACCACGAGGGGGAAGCCCGCCAGGTCGACCAGGGCCTTCGGCAGGTCCCGGCCGAGGCGGGTGCCGGACCCCGCGGCGGTGAGGATCGCGAGCGCTCCTTCGTCGACCACCCTGACGGGCAAGTACCACGTCACCGCGACCTCGACCTGGTCGATCGACTGGCAGGTCACCGGCGGAGCCCAGGCCGGCCAGATGACCGAGGTCCGCCAGAGCGC
>NZ_JBHXAW010000147.1:0-10675 GCF_042726645.1 Isoptericola sp. NPDC060257 | reverse complement strand
GGCGGCGCCGTCGGGGCGCGGCGCGACCGTGGCCGGCGGGCTGGCCGCCGGGGCCGCGGGCGCGGCGCTCGCCGGGGTGCTCGACGGGGCGGCCACCGGCGGCAACCCGTACCCGGTGGCGGAGCCCGCCGCGGCGGCGCCCTGGTCACGGCGGGTCGAGGGACGCGCGGGCGGCGCGGCCGGGGCGCCGGACGGCGCCGCGGGACGCACCGAAGGCGTCGGGGCGACGGCGCGGGACATCTCGCCGGTCGGTCGCTGGATCGGGGCCAGCCGACCCGTCTCGTCCAGCCCGCGCACCCCGGCGGAGGTGGACGGCGGCCGCACCATCGGCGCGGGCGCGGGGGCGGGCGCCGGGCTCTGCTCGCGGAGGGAGCGGCGGGACGGCGCGCTGGCCGCCGGCGCGGAGAACCGCGGCGCCGGCGCCGGCCCGGCGGGCGGGGCGAACGGCGACCTCGCTGCGGCGGGCTCGCCGTACTCGGGCCCGGACGGCGCAGGCGGACCGGCGCTCGCCTGCGCGGCGGCGGCCGCCTGCTCCCGCTCGCGGATCTCGCGGCGGGTCAGCGGGCGGGACGGGTTGTTGTCACTCATCGAGACCTCGATACAGACCGTGCTTGGCGATGTACTGGACCACGCCGTCCGGCACCAGGTACCACACCGGTTGGCCGGCCTGCGCCCTGCGACGGCAGTCGCTCGACGAGATCGCCAGCGCCGGGACCTCCAGCGTCGTGACCCCGTCGTGGGGCAGGCCGTCCACCATGAGCTGGTGCCCCGGCCGCGTGACAGCCACGAAGTGTGCCATCTCCCACAGGAGCGCGGCATCCTTCCAGGTCAGGATCTGCTCGATCGCGTCGGCGCCGCTGATGAAGAACAGGTCGGCGTCGGGTCGTTGCTCGTGCAGGTCCCGCAGCGTGTCGACGGTGTAGGTGAGGCCCGGACGGTCGATGTCGACCCGGCTCACCGTGAACCGGGGGTTCGACGCCGTCGCGATCACCGTCATCAGGTAGCGGTGCTCGGCCGGGGACACCCGCTGGTGCTGCTTGAAGGTCGGCTTGCCCGTGGGCACGAAGACGACCTCGTCGAGGTCGAGCAGCGCCGCCGCCTCGCTGGCGGCGACCAGGTGCCCGTGGTGGATGGGGTCGAAGGTGCCGCCCATCACGCCCAGGCGCGGACGGCGCGGCTGCGACGACGGCTCGTTCACGCTGACCGGACGGGGGCCGTCAGTGGTGGCGGTTGGACACGTTGCGGAAGGCGTACGTCACCACGAGCGCGGCGACCAGGCCACCGAACGCGAGCAGACCCATCGCGATCGGGGAGATGGTCTCGGCGTGCTCGGTGGCCTCCTGGGCCACCTGGACGGCGGTGTGCAGCACGGGTTCCTCCTGTGCGGGGTGGGCAACGGGTTGCTGACGGGCAGGGTCGGGGGTCAGTCTCTCACGCGGGCCGGACGTGCCCGTCGCCGTGCACGACCCACTTGGTGGTCGTGAGCTCGGCCAGGCCCATGGGCCCGCGCGCGTGCAGCTTCTGCGTGGAGATGCCGATCTCGGCGCCGAGGCCCAGCTCGCCGCCGTCGGTGAAGCGCGTCGAGGCGTTCACCATCACGGCGGCCGAGTCGACCTCGGCGACGAAGCGCTCGGAGGCGGCCAGGTCCCGGGTGAGGATCGCCTCCGTGTGCCCCGACGACCAGGTGCGGATGTGCTCGATCGCGTCGTCGAGCGAGTCGACGACGCGCACGGCGAGCTCGAGGGCGAGGTACTCGGTGCCCCAGTCGGCGTCGGTCGCGGGGAGCACCTCGACCGACTCGGGCGCGAGGGCGACGGTGCGCGCGTCGCCGTGCAGCACCACGCCCGCCCCGCCGAGCGCCGCGAGCGCCGCGGGGAGGAACGCCTCCGCGGCGTCCGCGTGCACCAGCAGCGTCTCGGCCGCGTTGCACACCCCGACCCGCTGCGTCTTGGCGTTCATGACGATCTCGACGGCGTTCGCGACGTCGGCCGTGGCGTCCACGTACACGTGCACGTTGCCGACCCCGGTCTCGATGACCGGCACGGTCGACGACTCGACGACCGTGCGGATGAGGTCGGCCCCGCCGCGCGGGACGAGCACGTCCACGAGCCCGCGCGCCTGCATGAGCGCGACGCCGCCCGGGCGCCCGTACGCGTCGATCGTCTGCACGAGGTCGGCGGGCAGGCCCTGGGCCTCCAGCGCCCGGCGCAGCACGTCGACGATCACCGCGTTGGACGACGCCGCCGCGCTGCCGCCGCGCAGGATCACCGCGTTGCCCGACTTCAGCGCCAGGCCCGCGGCGTCGACCGTGACGTTGGGCCGCGCCTCGTAGATCATGCCGACCACGCCCATCGGCACGCGCAGCTGGCGCAGGCGCAGCCCGTTCGGCAGCGTCTGGCCGCGCACCACCTCGCCGACCGGGTCGGGCAGGCCGGCGAGCTCGCGCAGCGCGCCGGCGATGGCGCCGATCCGCGCCGGCGTGAGCGCCAGCCGGTCGAGCAGCCCGTCGCTCAGGCCGCGCTCCCGCCCGCGGGCGAGGTCGTCGGCGTTCGCCGTCACGATCTCGTCGGCCGCGCCCTCGAGCGCGTCGGCCAGCGCGTGCAGCGCGGCGTCCTTCGTGGCCCTGGTGGCGGTCGCGAGCGTCCGCGACGCGACCTGGGACCGCCGGGCGACGTCGCGGACGGCGGCCGCGACGTCGTCGCCGGCGCTGCCGGCACCCGCGCCGCCCGCCGTCAGGTCCTCCGTGAGGGTCGTGGTCATCCCCCGAGGGTACGACGGCGGCGCGCGCGGCGGCAGGCCCCTCTCACCAGGAGGGACGGGGCGCGGGCGGCGGCACGAACCGGGTGAACGCCGGGGCGTGGTCGAAGGTCTGCAGGGTGACGACCTCGAACGTGGCCCGGTAGTCCGGCCCCAGCGCGTCGGCCGCCCGGTTCAGCGTGCGCGGCGCGAGCGACGGCCAGCGGCCGGTGTCGATGCGCCGCTCCAGCGTGCGCAGCGCCACGAGCTCCTCCCCCAGGCTCACGGACAGGTGCGCCCCCCGCTCGACGTACAGGCTGCGGAACCGTCCCGGGTCGCCCGCCTCGCGCACGCGGTGCGCGAACGAGCGCTCGGCCGACGGCGGCGCCCCGCCGTCGCCCGTCGTGTGCAGCGTGAGGACGGGCGACGGCGTCGTGCCCTCCGGTCGGTGCGCGACCATCGCCGCCCGCGCCGCCGGGTCGGCCTCGATCGGCTCCGCGGCCTCCAGCGCCGCCAGGTCGTCCCGCAGGTCGAGCCCGGCCCGCGCGTAGGCGGCCACGACGTCCGGCGCGGCGCCCGACCGTGCGAGGCGGGCGCGCAGGTGGTCCAGGTCCGTGCTGCTCGGGTTGCCGCCCAGCGTCGCCTCGAGGTCGACCCGGCCCGTGGGCCCGAGACCCAGCGTGTAGGCGCCGATCAGCCACTGCGCCTGGCCGCGGGCCCGCTCCTCGAGCGTGGCGGGCCGCGGCTCGTTCATCCCGTACCAGCCCGTCACCGTGTTGAGGGACGCGATGAGCGAGATGCGGGCCCGCCCCTCGGGCGTCTCCTGGGCCTCGGCGAGCGCCGCCACCAAGGCGTCGCGGCTCGCCCCCGGGTCCTCGGCGTCGACGAGCTCGATCGGGTTGCCGTGGGCGTCGGTGCCGTCGGTGAGCAGCACCTGCGTCGCGAGGTTCATGTCGAGGATCGCGTCGAGCTGGCCCACCCAGTCCAGGACGCCGCCCACGGTGAGCACGCCGTCGATCCGCCCCGGCTCGGTCTCCGCGTGCTTGACGGCGGTCACCGCGCCCATCGACTGCCCGTAGGTCACGGTGCGGTCCGGCTCGGCGACGTTCTCCTCGAACCAGTCCAGCAGCCGCGACTGGTCGCCCACCGCCGTCGGGACCGTGAAGTCCAGGCCGTCGCCCTGGAAGAGCGAGCCCGCGACGGCGTACCCGTGGTCGGTGAGCACGCCCTCGCTGAGCTCCTGGTTGCCCAGGAGATGGGGCGCGGGGAAGCCGCCGAAGAACTCCGACGGGTAGTGGCCGTGGCTGAACAGCACGAGCGTGCCGTTCCAGTCGTCCGGGACGAGCACGCGGTAGCGGGCTCCCGCCAGCTCGCCACAGTGCTCGGTCACCCCGGTCCTCGTGGGCCCGCACGCGGCAGTCGCGGCCGGTGCGGCGGTCGAGGCGGCCGCCGTCGGCGCGACGACGAGGGCGGCGACGGCGGTGAGGGATGCGGCGAGGACGCCGCCGGCGACGGTGCGGGCAGGGGTCGGGGTGGCGTGGTGCGGACGGCGCATGCCGGCCTCCGGGGTTCGGTGGCGCGCTCCGTGCGCGCCCGTGCCCCTACCGACGCCCGGGGGCCGGCGAACTCATCGCCGGTGCTCGAGCACCAGGTCGTCGCGGTGCACGACCTCGCGGTCGTACCCCTCCCCGAGCTCGGCCCGCAGGTCGAACGTCGAGCGCCCGAGCAGGCCGGGGAGCTCGCCCGAGTCGAACGAGACGAGCCCCCGCGCCACGACCGCGCCGTCGGGCGCGACCAGCTCCACCGGGTCGCCCGCCTCGAAGGTGCCCTCGACGCGCGTGACGCCCGCGGGCAGCAGCGACGCGCGACCGCCGAGCACGGCCCGCGCCGCGCCGTCGTCGAGGTGGAGGCGGCCGTGCGCCTGGGCCGCGTGCGCGATCCACAGCCGCCGCGCCGTCGTGCGCCGGCCGGTGACCGCGAAGAACGTGCCGACGTCCTCGCCCGCCAGCGCGGCGGCGACGTTCCGCGCGCTGGTGAGCACGACCGGCACGCCGGCACCGGTCGCGATCCGGGCCGACTCGAGCTTGGTGACCATGCCGCCCGTGCCGACCGCGCTCCCGCGCGCGGTGACCTCGACCCCGGAGAGGTCCGCGAGGTCCCCCACGTGCGCGATGCGCCGGGCGCCCGGGCGCGACGGCGGCGCGTCGTGCAGGCCGTCGACGTCGGTGAGCAGCACCATGGCGTCGGCCCGCACGAGGTGCGAGACGAGGGCCGCGAGGCGGTCGTTGTCGCCGAAGGTGAGCTCGTCGGTGGTCACCGCGTCGTTCTCGTTGACGACCGGCACGACGCCGAGCGCCAGCAATCGCTCCAGGGAGCGCTGCGCGTTGCGGTACCGCGACCGGCGCACCGTGTCCTCCGCGGTGAGCAGCACCTGCCCGATCTGCAGGCCGTGCGCCGCGAACGCCTCGGTATACCGGGCCACCAGCTGCCCCTGGCCCAGCATGGCGGCGGCCTGCATGGTCGCGACGTCGCGGGGGCGTGCGCTCAGGCCGAGCGGCCCGATGCCGGCCGCGATCGCGCCGGAGGACACGAGGACGACCTGGGCGCCGCCCGCCACCCGCGCGGCCAGGACGTCGACGAGCGCCCGCAGCGCCGCCAGGTCCAGGTGCCCGTCCGGGCCGGTGAGCGACGACGAACCGATCTTGACGACGATCCGGTGTGCCGTGGGCAGGCTGGCGCGGGAGGTGGCGGCGTTCACCCGTGCATTCTCGCCGGATCCGCCGTCAGGCGTCGTCGGGGTCCGTCCAGTGACCCGACTCGCGCTCGGTCCACAGCTCGCGACGCGCCTCCGTCTTGGCGTCCATGCGCTCGTGGTGCTCGCGGCGCTTCTCGCCGCGCGTCGGCCGCGCGCTCTCGTCGAGCCGCAGGTCCGTACCGCGCGCGCCCAGCAGCTCCGGGCCCGTGGTGAGCGTGGGCTCCCAGTCGAAGACGACGGCGTTGGTCGGGTCGCCGATGCGCACCTCGTCGCCCGCGACCGCGCCGGCCTTGAGGAGCTTGTCCTCGACGCCCAGCTTGGCGAGCCGGTCCGCGAGGAACCCGACGGCCTCGTCGTTGTTGAAGTCCGTCTGGCGCACCCAGCGCTCGGGCTTCGACCCGCGCACCTCGTAGTAGACGCCCTCGTGGTCCCTCTTCGCGGTGACCGTGAAGCCCGCCTCGTCGACGGCGCGCGGGCGCAGCACGACGCGCGTCGGCTCGGGCGCGGGGGCTGCCGCACGGGCGCGCTCCACGAGCTCGCCCAGCGCGAAGGTGAGCGGCCGCAGGCCCTCGTGGCTGGCGGTCGAGACCTCGAAGACCCGCAGGCCGCGCGCCTCGAGGTCGGGGCGCACCAGCTCGGCGAGGTCGCGCGCCTCGGGCACGTCGATCTTGTTAAGCACGACGAGACGGGGGCGCTCGGTGAGCGGCACGCGGCCGCCCTCGATACCGAGGTCGCCGGCGTACGCGGCCAGCTCCGCCTCGATGACGTCCAGGTCGCTGAGCGGGTCGCGGCCGGGCTCGAGGGTGGCGCAGTCGAGCACGTGCACCAGCACGGCGGTGCGCTCGACGTGGCGCAGGAACTCGAGCCCGAGGCCCTTGCCCTCGCTGGCGCCGGGGATGAGGCCGGGGACATCGGCCACGGTGTACCGGGTGTCGCCCGCCTGCACGACGCCGAGGTTGGGGATGAGCGTCGTGAACGGATAGTCCGCGATCTTGGGGCGCGCGGCGGAGATCGCCGCGACCAGCGAGGACTTGCCGGCGCTCGGGTACCCGACGAGCGCGACGTCGGCGATCGACTTGAGCTCGAGGACGACCTCGTGCTCCTCCCCCGGCTCGCCGAGGAGCGCGAAGCCCGGGGCCTTGCGCTTCGGGGAGGCCAGGGCGCGGTTGCCCAGCCCGCCGCGGCCACCCTGCGCGACGACGTACTCCGCGCCCGCGCCCACCAGGTCGGCGAGCACGTTCCCGTCGCGGTCCTTGACGACCGTGCCGTCGGGCACGCCGAGCACGAGGTCGCCGCCGTTGGCGCCGTCGCGGTCGTCGCCCATGCCCTGCGTGCCGTTGGTCGCGCGGCGGTGCGGCGAGTGGTGGTACTCGAGCAGCGTCGTCGTCTGCGGGTCCACGACGAGCTTCACGGTGCCGCCGTCGCCGCCGTTGCCGCCGTCGGGCCCCGCCAGGGGCTTGAACTTCTCGCGGCGGATCGACGCGACGCCGTGGCCGCCGTCACCGCCCACGGCGTGCAGCACCACGCGATCGACGAAGCTGGCCATGGTCAGATCCTCTCAGGCAAAGCGACGAGGGGCGCACCGCGACGGTGCGCCCCTCGTCGTGGACTCGGGTGAGTCGAAACGTTCGGTGAGGCTCAGACCTCGGCCGCGACGATGTCGATGACCTTGCGGCCACGACGCGTCCCGAAGGCCACCGAGCCGGCGGTCAGCGCGAACAGCGTGTCGTCGCCGCCACGGCCGACGTTCTCGCCGGGGTGGAAGTGGGTGCCGCGCTGGCGGACGATGATCTCGCCGGCCTTGACGACCTGACCGCCGTAGCGCTTGACGCCGAGGCGCTGCGCGTTCGAGTCACGACCGTTGCGCGAGGAGCTCGCGCCCTTCTTGTGTGCCATCTGTCAGACCTGCTTTCTGCGAAGAACGAGGGGATCAGTGCCGCGGGCCGTGCTGCGGGGTGTCGCGCTCGGCCCGGCGGTGAGTCACTTGATGCCGGTGACCTTGAGGCGGGTCAGCGACTGACGGTGACCCTGGCGCTTGCGGTAGCCGGTCTTGTTCTTGTACTTGAGGATCGTGATCTTCGGGCCCTTCTCGTCCCGCACGACCTCGGCGGTGACCGTGACCTTCGCCAGCTTCGCGGCGTCGGTGGTCACCTTCTCCCCGTCCACCAGAAGCAGAGCGGGCAGCTCCACCGTGTCACCGGCCTGCGCCTTGACTCGGTCCATGACGACGATGTCCCCGACGGACACCTTCTCCTGACGGCCACCGGCCTTGACGATCGCGTACACCACGTTGCTGCTCATCTCTCCTGGTCTGGGCATGCCGCACGACGTTCTTCACCGACTTGGTCTGCAACTCGGCCCGCCGCGGCGGTCGAGTGCGGTGCGTCGTGAGCACACGGGACTGGCACGCCGAAGGCGCGCCGACGTCCAAGACTACGTCACGGTGCCGATCGGTTCAAACGTCCTCCACCGTCGGTGGCCGTGACGTGCCCCACCCCACGGGTCGGTCTCGAGCGAGCGCCGGTCAGCCCTCGAGCACGAACGTCACCTGCAGGTCCACCTGCCACGCGACGATGGCGCCGTCCGACACCTCCACCTTCTGCTCCTTGACCCAGGCGCCGGTGATGTGGCGGACCGTCTGGCCCGCGCGCTCGAGGCCGACGCGGATCGCGTCCTCGAAGCTCGTGTCCGACCGGGCCGTGATCTCCGTGACGCGCGCGACCGTGCCTGCCATGTCGTCCTCCGATCTCGGGCGGGCCGGCGTCCGTCGCCGGCCGTCCCTCCGATCGTCGACCCGGCCGGGCCTGCTCGCCCGGCGTCCCGCCCGGTGTCCGGACCGCTTCGGGGCGACGATGGTGGGATGACCGGGCGGACGGGACGGCCGGCCCTGCCGACGGGGGCCGGGGGCGTCGACGACGCGGTGACGGCCGCGCTGCGCGACGTCGACCGGCGGGGCTTCCTGCCCCGCGCCGGCGTCCGCTGGGCCGAGGCGGACAGCCCCGTCGAGATCGGGCACGGCCAGACGTGCTCGCAGCCGTCGACCGTCGCGGCGATGCTCCGGCTCCTCGAGGTGCCGGTGGGTGCGGACGTGCTCGACGTCGGGGCCGGCTCGGGCTGGACGACGGCGCTGCTCGCCCGCCTCGTCGGGCCCACCGGGTCGGTGCTGGGCCTCGAGCGGCACGCGGACCTCGCCGCCTGGGGCGCGGCCAACGTGCGCCGCACCGGCATGCCCTGGGCCCGGGTGGCCCGGGCCGTCCCCGGCCGCCTGGGCGCCCCGCGCGTCGGAGGATGGGAGCGGGTACTCGTGTCCGCCGCGCCCACCCGGCTGCCCCCGGAGCTGGTCGACCAGGTCGCGCCCGGCGGCCGGATGGTGATCCCCGTGCGGCACGTCATGGTGCTCGTGACCCGCGACGAGCGCGGTGCGGTCCGCACCTCCGAGCACGGGACGTACTCCTTCGTCCCGCTCGTGGAGGACCGGGCCTGACTTTGGCCCCCACGACCCGAACGCCACAGCGTGGGCTCAGCGGACCCTGACGCCGTCCGTCGCCTGCTTGGCGGTGAGGGTGCTGCTTCCGGCGTACTTGACGATCCACGTGCCCGACGACGACTGCTTGAGCTTCTTGGCGTACGTGCCCTTGCTGGACGTCTTCGCGGACCCCTTGTAGACCGGGCCCTTCGATCCCCACGGGTCGAAGTAGATCTTCACCGTGCGGCTCGTGAGCGGTCGGAGCGCGCCCTCACCGTAGTGGTAGTCGGGGTTCCAGTACCGGAGCGTGCCCTTGACCGTCACGGACGACCCCTTGCGCACGGGCTCCGGGGTAGCGTTGGCGGACAGGTAGCTGGCGCGCTTGAAGGAGAAGGAGTCCGAGTAGGTGCGCTCCGGCAGGGTGCAGTAGTGCTCCCAGGTGTATCCCTCGTCATCGACTCCGTAGACCGAGAAACTCCGGTCCACGACCGCTCTGGCGGAGTACCGCCCGAAGTCCTCCCAGTCGTACCAGCGGCTCGAGGTGACGCTGCCGGACCTGGCGTTCTTGCCCGAGTAGAGGAACGCCCCACCACCCACGGAGTTGCCGTACCGGTCGTAGTACCCGATGTCCATAGACCAGTCGAGCTCGCCCCAACCGGTGTAGGCCTCGCCGTACTCGGGGTACGACTCGTCGGCGAAGCATTCATGGATCTGCGCGCTCGTCGGGTTCTTCACCGAGTAGGTGATCTTGGCCGTCTTGTTGTGCTGCCCGTTGTACAGCACGACGTCCGGGTGGCTGACGCTCCCCGCCGACCCGCTCGACGCGGCCTGCGCCGGGGCGACCGTGAGGCCGGTGGCCACGACGGCTCCTGCGAGGATCGCGGCGATCGTGCGCTTCATCTCTTGTCCTGTCCGACGTTCTGTTGCGTGCCGAAGGAGACTATGCAGCCGTCCGGCGTCTGACGAGGATGAAGTTCTGCCATGCTCGGCGTCGTGACGATCGATTCCGAGGTCGCGGTCGAGGCCGCGCTGGCCGGCGCCGCGGTGGTCGCCGGTGCGTTCCGGCGACCCGTGACCCGCCACGCGAAGGTCGGGCTGGACTTCGCCACCGACACCGACGTCGCCGCCGAGCGGGCGGTCCGTGACGTCCTCGCCGCGGCCCGGCCGGGCGACGCCGTCGTCGGCGAGGAGCTCGGCGCGTCCGGCGGCGACAGCGCCCGGAGGTGGTACGTCGACCCGCTGTGCGGCACGCTCAACTTCGCCGCCGGTGTCCCGTCGTTCGGCGTCAACGTCGCCCTCGCGGAGCGTCGCGGCGCCGTCGAGCACGTGCTGGCCGCGGCCGTCGCGGACCCCCTCACCGGCGAGGTGGTGTGGACCGACGGCGTCCGCACCCGCGTGCGGCGCGCGGCGGACAACCCCGACGTCGATGCCTCGCCCACCCCCGTGACCCGCCTCGTCAACATGGACGTCGACAACGGCCGCGGGGCGCCCGCGCTCGTCGCCGACGCCGGGCTGCGCGGGGCCTGGGCGGTCCGGGTCGCGTCCAGCTCGCTCGCGCTCGCCTGGGTGGCCGCGGGCCGGCACGCCGCCTACGTGACCGGGGCCGACGTCGACGGCAGCGTCCACTTCCTGCCCGGCGTCGCCGTGTGCGAAGCGGCCGGGTGCGTCGTCACCGACCTCGACGGCGGGCCCGTGCACGGCGGGCGCGGCATCGTCGC
>NZ_JBHXAW010000146.1:0-10795 GCF_042726645.1 Isoptericola sp. NPDC060257 | reverse complement strand
CATCCTCGGCCGCCGCGAGGCCGTCGTGGAGGACACCCCGGGCGTCACCCGCGACCGGGTGAGCTACCCCGGCGAGTGGGCAGGCCGCGAGTTCACCCTCGTGGACACGGGCGGCTGGGAGGTCGACGTCGCGGGCATCGAGTCGAAGGTCGCCGAGCAGGCGGAGGTCGCCGTCGAGCTGGCCGACGCCGTCATCTTCGTCGTCGACTCCACCGTGGGCGCGACGTCGACCGACGAGCGCGTCGTGGAGCTGCTGCGCCGCTCCGGCAAGCCCGTCGTCCTGTGCGCCAACAAGGTGGACGGGCCGTCGGGCGAGGCCGACGCCGCCTACCTGTGGTCGCTCGGCCTCGGCGAACCGCACCCCGTCTCCGCGCTGCACGGCCGCGGCACCGGCGACCTGCTGGACGCCGCGATGAAGGTGCTGCCCGACGTCTCCGAGCACGGCGAGCTGCGGCCGGCCGGCCCGCGCCGCGTCGCCCTCGTGGGGCGCCCGAACGTCGGCAAGTCCTCGCTGCTGAACAAGATCGCGGGCGCGGACCGCGTCGTCGTCGACGAGACCGCGGGCACCACGCGCGACCCGGTCGACGAGCTCGTGGAGATCAAGGGCGTGCCGTACTGGTTCGTCGACACGGCCGGCATCCGCCGCCGGGTGCACCAGACCCGCGGCGCCGACTTCTACGCCTCGCTGCGCACCCAGGCCGCGATCGAGAAGGCCGAGGTCGCCGTCGTGCTCGTCGACGCCTCGCAGCCGATGACCGAGCAGGACACGCGCGTCATCTCCCAGGCCGTCGACGCCGGCCGGGCGCTCGTCATCGCGTACAACAAGTGGGACCTCATGGACGACGACCGTCGCCCGTACCTCGAGCGAGAGATCGAGCGGGACCTGGTGCAGGTGCAGTGGGCGCCGCGCGTCAACGTCTCCGCCCGCACGGGCTGGCACACCGACAAGCTGACGCGCGCGCTCGAGACGTCGCTCGAGTCGTGGGACACCCGCATCCCGACCGGGCGCCTCAACGCGTTCCTCGGCGAGCTCGTGGCCGCCCATCCGCACCCGCTGCGCGGCGGCAAGCAGCCGCGCATCCTGTTCGGCACCCAGGCCTCGACGCGCCCGCCGCGGTTCGTCATCTTCGCCACCGGGTTCCTCGAGGCCGGGTACCGACGCTTCATCGAGCGCCGCCTGCGCGAGACCTTCGGGTTCGAGGGGTCGCCCATCGAGATCAGCGTGCGCGTGCGGGAGAAGCGGCGGCGCTGACGCGCCGGTGAGCCGCTGATGAGTCGCCGATGAGCACGGCCCCGCTGGCCCGCCGTGGTCGCCTGCTGCGCCTGGGCGCGGCGCGCGACACGTCGGCGGTGCGCCACCTGGTGACGTTCCTGGTCGTCACGGTGGCGACGGTGCTCGTGACGCGGTTCCTGCTCGCGGCCTCCGGGTACCCGCAGGTGGGCGGCGGCGGGCTGCACGTGGCGCACGTCCTGTGGGGCGGCCTGGGCATGGCCCTCGCGGTGGTGGTGCTGCTGTCGTGGGTCGGGCCGGCGCCGCGGTCGCTCGGCGCGGTGCTGGGCGGCGTCGGCTTCGGGCTGTTCGTCGACGAGATCGGCAAGTTCGTCACCTCCGACAACGACTACTTCTACGAGCCGACGGCGGCGCTGATCTACGCGGTCGTCGTCGTGCTCGTGCTGCTCGTGGAGGCCCTGCACGGGCGACGGGCGCACCACCCCGCGGAGTACCTCGCGGTGGCGACCGACCGCGCCGTGGCCGGCGTGGCGGGCGGGTTCACGGACGCGGAGCGCGAGGAGGCGCGGGCGCTGGTGGAGCGCGGCCGCGGCGAGCCGGCGGCGGAGGAGGTCGCCGCGCTGGTGGAGGCCGTGCCGCGCGACGACGTGACCGTTCCGGATCCCGTGCGGGCGCTGGTCGTCCGGGTGTCCACGTGGTTCGCCGAGGCGATGGAGCACCGGTGGGCCGCCGCGGTCGTGACGGTGGCGGTGCTCGGCACCGGTGCGGGGTCGGTCGTGGTGGCGCTGCGGGTGCTGCTCGGCGGGATCGCGGTGCCGTCCTGGGTCGGCGTCGGGATCCTCGTGGCCGTCGCCGCGACCGTGGCGTGCGTCGTGCGGGCGCTCGTCGTCGGCCCGCGGGACCACCGCGCGGGGGCGGTGTGGGTGCGGCGCGGAGTCCTCGTCAGCCTGCTGGTCACCCAGCTCCTCGCGTTCCGCGCGGTGCAGTGGGTGGCCGTGGCGGGCCTGACGGTGGACCTCCTCGTGCTCGTCGCCCTCGGCGTCGCGCTGGGGCGGGACGACGAGCGGCGCACGGCGCGCGGTCGCGGGTGAGACGTGCGCCACTCGGGCTTGCCACGCGGGTGCGGGCCGTGGCACGGTCGGCGATGACGAGCGAATTGCTCGCGTGCTCTGGGGTCGGTGAAATTCCGAGCCGGCGGTGAAAGTCCGCGACCCGGTCACAGCCTGTGACCGGTTGACCAGGTGGAACTCCTGGACCGACGGTCAAAGTCCGGATGGGAAGCGCACGCGACGGCTCCCCGTCCGGTCCGACCCCCGGCCCCTCGGCCGGTGTCGTCCTTCGTGACGACCGTCCGCGACCGGTCGGTGCGAGCACGTCCGACCCCGCCTTCCTGCCCCGGGGTCCGCGACCGGACGACAGGGGCAGGACGGATGAGTGCCACCAGGGCGGAGCGCGCCGCGATGCAGCGCGCGCTGGAGCTGGCCGCGCACGGGCCGGCCCGCGGACCGAACCCACGCGTCGGCTGCGTGCTCCTCGACGCTGACGGCGCGACGATCGCGGAGGGCTTCCACCGCGGCGCGGGCTCGCCGCACGCCGAGGTCGAGGCGCTGCGCCGCGCGACCGAGTCCCGCGGCCCGGGCGGGGCGCGCGGGGCCACCGCCGTCGTCACGCTCGAGCCCTGCAACCACCACGGCCGCACCGGTCCCTGCGTCGACGCGCTGCTGGCCGCGGAGGTCGCGCGGGTCGTGCACGGCCAGCACGACCCCAACCCCGCCGCGTCGGGCGGCGCCGCACGCCTGCGCGCCGCGGGCGTCGAGGTCGTCGGCGGCGTGCTGGCGGACGAGGCGCGCGCGCTCAACACCGTCTGGACGCGCGCGCTGGAGCTCGGCCGCCCCGTCGTCACCTGGAAGGTCGCGAGCACGCTCGACGGGCGCTCCGCGGCCGCCGACGGCACCTCGCGCTGGATCACGGGACGGGCCGCGCGCCACGACGTGCACCGCCTGCGCGCCGGGGCGGACGCCGTCGTCGTCGGCACCGGCACCGCGCTCGCCGACGACCCGGACCTCACCGTGCGGCACGCCCCGCTGACCGGGCAGCAGCCGGACCGGGTCGTCGTCGGGCTGCGGGACCTGCCCGCGTCGTCACGGCTGGCGCGCGCCGCGGCGGCCGGCGAGGCCGTGATCCACCTGCGCACCCACGACCCGCACGAGGTGCTGGACCTGCTCTGGTACCGCGAGCACCGGCATGTGCTGCTCGAGGGCGGGCCCGCGCTCGCCGCCGCCTTCTGGCGCGCCGGGCTCGTCGACGACGTCGTCGCCTACGTCGCGCCCGTGCTGCTCGGGGTCGGCGCGTCGGCCGTCGCCGACCTCGGCATCGGGACCATCGCCGACGCCGCGCGCCTCGACCTCCTCGACGTCGCCGTCCTGCCCCGGGACCCGGACGACCCCACCGACATCCCCACCGTGCGGCTCGCCCTGCGGCCGCGGAAGGAGCACTGAGCCATGTTCACCGGAATCGTGGAGGAGCTCGGCACCGTCGTCGCGGTGCGCGAGCACGCCGACGGTGCCCGCCTCATCGTCGCCGCCGAGACCGTGCTCGAGGGCGTCCGGCTCGGCGACTCGATCGCCGTCGACGGCTGCTGCCTGACCGTCGCGGAGACGGGGGAGCACGACGGCCGCGCCACCTGGACCGCCGACCTCATGGCCGAGACCCTGGCCCGTACGAGCCTCGGCGGGCGGCGGGCCGGAGACCCGGTCAACCTCGAGCGCGCGCTCGCGGCGGACGGGCGGTTCGGCGGGCACGTCGTGCAGGGGCACGTCGACGGCGTCGGCACCGTGCTCGCCCGCACGCCGGGCACGCAGTGGGAGCTCGTCGACGTCGCGCTGCCCCCGGAGCTGGCGCGATACGTCGTGGCGCAGGGCTCGATCGCCGTCGACGGCGTGAGCCTCACCGTCGTCGACGCCCGGGACGACGCGTTCACCGTGAGCCTCATCCCCGAGACACGGGCGCGGACGACGCTCGGCACCCGGGCCGTCGGGGAGCGGGTCAACCTCGAGGTCGACGTGCTGAGCAAGTACGTCGAGCGGCACCTCGCGGCGACGGCGGCGGCACGATGAGCGGCACGGCGAGCGGCACGGTGAACGACTCCGTCGAGCGCGTCGCGCGGGCGATCGCGGAGGTCGCGGCCGGGCGCCCCGTCGTCGTCGCGGACGACGCCGACCGGGAGAACGAGGGCGACCTCATCCTGGCCGCCGACGCGGCGACGCCGGAGCTCATGGGCTTCCTCGTGCGGCACACGAGCGGCCTCGTGTGCGTGGGCGTGGCGGGCGAGCAGCTGGACCGGCTCGGCCTGCCCCTCATGGTCGAGGCCAACCAGGACGCCTACCGCACGGCCTACACGGTGACGGTCGACGCCGCCACGGGAGTCTCGACCGGCATCTCCGGCGCCGACCGGGCCCGCACCGCGCGCCTGCTCGCCGACCCGGCGGCCGGCCCCGCCGACCTCACCCGTCCCGGGCACGTGCTGCCGCTGCGGGGGCGCCCCGGCGGAGTCCTGGAGCGGCGGGGGCACACCGAGGCGGCCGTCGACCTCGCGCGCCTGGCCGGGCGGGGCGAGGCCGGGGTGCTCGCCGAGCTCGTGCACGACGACGGCACCATGATGCGGCTGCCCGCGCTGCGGGAGTTCGCGGCCGAGCACGGCCTCGCCCTGATCAGCGTGGCCGACCTCGCCGCCTACCGACGCGCCACCGAGATCTTCGTCGAGCGCGTCGCCGTCACGACCCTGCCCACCCGGCATGGCGACCTCGCCGCCGTCGCCTACCGGGACACCCGCACGGGGGACGAGCACGTGGCGCTGGTGGCCGGGCCCCTCGACTCCCTCGCGGACCCGGCGCAGGGGCCGGTGCTCGCGCGCGTGCACTCCGAGTGCCTCACCGGGGACGCGTTCGGCAGCCTGCGGTGCGACTGCGGGCCGCAGCTCGACGAGTCGCTGCGCCGGGTCGCCGAGGCCGGCCGCGGCGTCGTCGTCTACCTGCGCGGGCACGAGGGACGGGGGATCGGCCTGGCCGCCAAGCTCGCCGCCTACGCCCTGCAGGACGCCGGCCGCGACACCGTCGACGCCAACCTCGACCAGGGGCTGCCCGCCGACGCCCGCGACTACACCGCCGCCGCGCACGTGCTGCGCGACCTCGGGGTACCGGGCGTGCGCCTGCTGACCAACAACCCCGCCAAGGTCGACGGCCTCGTCGCCGGGGGAGCGGACGTCGTCGAGCGGTTGCCCCTCGTCCTGCCCGCCCACCCGCGCACGCTCGGCTACCTGCGGACCAAGCGCGACCGCATGGGGCACGACCTGCCCCATGTGTCCGACACCCTGCACGACACCGGAGGAATCACGATGGACCGGACCCCCACCGCCCCGACCGCCCCGATCGTCGCCGGAGCGGCCCGATGAGCGGCGCGGGCGCCCCCGCCGCCGCGCCCGTCGACTGCTCCGACCTGCGCGTCGCCGTCGTCGCCGCGAGCTGGCACCAGGTCGTCATGGAGGGCCTGCTCGACGGCGCGCTGCGCGCCTGCGCCGACCACGCGGTCGCCGAGCCGCGCGTCGTGCGGGTGCCCGGCTCGTTCGAGCTGCCCGTGGCCGCCCAGGCGCTCGCGGCCGCCGGGTACGACGCCGTCGTCGCGCTGGGCGTCGTGATCCGCGGCGGCACCCCGCACTTCGACTACGTGTGCGCGGCCGCGACCGACGGGCTGAGCCGGGTGGCGCTCGACCACACCGTCCCCGTGGGCTTCGGGCTCCTGACGTGCGACGACGAGCAGCAGGCCCTCGACCGCGCCGGGCTGGACGGCTCGCACGAGGACAAGGGCTACGAGGCAGCCGCCGCCGCGCTGGCCACCGCGCGCGTGCTCGGCGACGTCCGGGTGACCCCGGTCGGCGACGCCCGTGTCGATGCAGGAGCAGTGTCCGACCTGGGGTAGTATTTCGGTCGGCCCTTCGGGGTGGCACCACGGTGCCACGTGTGGGGCCGACGGGCTGTGGCGCAGCTTGGTAGCGCACTTGACTGGGGGTCAAGGGGTCGCAGGTTCAAATCCTGTCAGCCCGACCGGCACGACGACGAGAGGCTCGGATCGCACTGCGGTCCGGGCCTCTCGTCGTCACCGGACGAACGCGTCGGCGGCCCCGTGCATCGCCCCCGGGCGCCCCGGTCCGCTGCGGGTGACGATGGCCACGAGACGGTGCGTGACGTGGCGAGGGCGAGCACCTCACGCACGTCGCATCGACACGACGACGATGGGACATCCGCCATGTGCACGGGAATCCGGTTCTCCGACGGTCACGGCAGCGTCTACCTCGCACGAAACCTCGACTGGACGACGGGCTACGGGCAGCGGGTGGTGATGACGCCCACCGGGTTCGCACCGAGGTCGCCGTTCGGCGCCGTGTCCGACATCAAGCACGCCACCCTCGGCATGGGCATCGTGGAGGAGGCCACGCCGCTCTACTTCGACTGCGGGAACGACGCGGGACTCGCGGTCGCGGGGCTCAACTTCCCGGGATACGCGGCCTACGCCCCCGCCCCGGTGGACGGCGCCGTCAACGTCGCGGCGTTCGAGTTCCCCCTGTGGGTCTGCTCGCAGTTCGCGAGCGTGGACGAGGTCGAGGCCGCGCTCGCGGACGTGGTGATCGTCGACCGGCCGATCAACGACAGGTACCCCAGCTCGCTGCTGCACTGGATCGTCGCCGACGGCACGCGGGCGGTCGTGGTGGAGCACACGAGCGACGGCATGCACGTGTTCGACGACGACGTCGACGTGCTGACGAACCAGCCCGGGTTCGCCTGGCACCACGAGAACCTGCGCAACTACCTCAACACCTCGCCGGAGTTTCCTCAGGACGTCGCGCTGGGCAGGGCGCACCTCGGCCCGTTCGGGTCGGGTTCGCACATGCGCGGGATCCCCGGCGACTACTACTCGCCGTCCCGGTTCGTCCGCGCGGCGTACGTCAACGCGCACTACCCCGGCAGGGAGAGCGAGGCGGGGAACGTCAGCCGCGGCTTCCATACCCTGCAGCAGGTGGCGATGGTCGACGGCTGCGCCGCGATGGGCTCGGGCGAGTTCGAGATCACGGTCTACACGGGGCTCTTCTCCTCCCAGACCTCGACGTACTACTGGAACACCTACGACGACCCGACGATCCGCAGCGTCGCGATGGCCGACCATCCGGCCGACGGCACGGACCTGGTCCTGGCGTAGCGCGACCCGGCCCCGCGTGCGAGCGGGGAAAGGACCCGTCGGCCCACCTCGGCGACGTGGGCACCTCGGCGACGCGGCCGGCGACGCCTCCGCGGACACTCCCCGGGCATGATGGACGCATGCCCGACGACCCTTACCCCGGCCTGCGTGTGACGGCGGCCCTCGTCGTTCCCGAGCGGGAGCTGTCCTGGCGCTTTTCGCGCTCGTCGGGGCCGGGCGGTCAGGGCGTGAACACGACCGACTCGCGCGTCGAGCTGTCGTGGGACGTCACGGCGTCGCGGGCGCTCACCGAGACCCAGCGCGCACGGATCCTCGAGCGGCTCGGGCGGCGGGCGTCCGACGGCGTGCTGACCGTCGTGGCGTCCGAGCACCGCGCGCAGCTGCGCAACCGGGACGCCGCGCGGACCCGGCTCGCGGCCCTCGTCGCCGACGCGCTCGCCCCGCCCGGGCCGAGCCGCCGCGCGACGCGCCCGACCCGCGGGTCGGCGCAGCGACGCATCGACGCGAAGAAGCGTCGAGCGGGCGTCAAGCGGATGCGACGCCCCCCGCAGGACTGAGCCGGCGGGGCGTGTCAGACGCCGCGGTCCGGCGCTCCCATGTCCCCCGTGGCGGGGACGCCGTCGGCGAGGCCGTAGTGGAGGTACACGGTGCCGCTGGGGCCGGCGACGGGGGGTTCGAGGAGCCGGAGGTTCGTCGGCACCTCCCCGCCGTCGAAGACCTTCTTGCCGACCCCCAGGACGATGGGGTGGACCCAGAGGTCGATGCGGTCGAAGAGCTTCTCGTGCAGGAGCGTCTGCACGAGGTCGAGGCTCCCGACGACGCGGACGTGCTCGTGCCGGTCGCGGATCTCCCGCACGGCGGCGGGCAGGTCCGGGCCGAGCTGGGTGGAGCCGGCCCAGGAGAGGTCGGGGGTGCCGCGAGAGGCGACGTACTTCGGGATGCTGTTGAAGAGGGTCGCGATGTCGCCGTCCTGGCCGTCGCCGCTCTGGTGCGGCCAGAAGCCGGCGAAGATGTCGTAGGTCCGCCGGCCCAGCAGCAGGGCGTCCGTCCCCTCGCCGTAGGCGGCGTCGATCTGCTCGCCGGCGACCTCGTCGAGGAGCGGGGCCTGCCAGCCTCCGAACGGGAAGCCCTGCGGGTCCTCGTCGGGCCCGCCCGGGGCCTGGGCGACCAGGTCGAGGGTGGCGAACAGCTCGAGGTGGATGAGTCCCATGGTGTCCTCCGGAGATCGCCCGGCGCTGGACGGTCGGCCGGCTCACGGGGGAGACCGGGTCGGTCGGGAGAACTCATCGGCACAGAGATCGGGACAGAAACCTTCCACTGTGAGGTTTTGGGGGTAGGCTCGTCCACGGCTTCCGGCGCGGTGCGGCGTACTTCTGTACGGGCATCGACGGAAGTCGGACCGCAGACCACGCGAAGGAGCCCCCAGATGCCCATCACGTCCGTGCAGCTGTACTCGCTGCGGGATGCCATCGCCGCCGACCTGGACGCCGCCGTCGCGCGCGTCCGCGAGATCGGGTACGAGCACGTCGAGCCGTACGCGTTCGTCGAGCGCGTCGCCGACTTCGAGCGCGCCTTCGCCGCCACGGGGCTCGCCGCGCCGTCCGGCCACGCCGCCGTCATCGACGTCGCCGAGCCCGACGTCGTCTTCGAGGCCGCCGCCCGCCTCGGCATCGGCATCGTCATCGACCCGTTCGTCCCGACCGAGCGGTGGCAGACCGCGGACGACGCGAAGAAGCTCGCCGACCGCGTCAACGAGCTGACCGTCCGCGCGGCGGGCCACGGCCTGCGCTTCGGCTACCACAACCACCAGTGGGAGTTCACGAACAAGGTCGACGGACGCCCGGTGTTCGAGATCTTCGCCGAGCACCTCGACCCGGAGGCCGTGCTCGAGGTCGACACGTTCTGGGCCACCGTCGGCGGCGCCGACGCGCCGGCCGTCCTCAAGACGCTCGGCGACCGCGTCGTCGCGATCCACGTCAAGGACGGCGAGGTGTCCGGCGACATCGCGACCGTGCTGCCCTCCAGCGAGAGCGCGCTCGAGGTGCCCCCCGCGCTCAAGGCCGCCTACGAGAACCAGGTGCCCGCCGGCCAGGGCGACGTCGACGTGCCGGCGATCCTCGCCGCCGCGCCGCAGGCCATCCGCGTCGTGGAGTTCGACTCCTACGCGGGCGACGTCTTCGAGGGCGTCGCCGCGTCCCTCGCCTGGCTGCAGGAGAACGACAAGTGAGCCGCGTGGGCGTCGGCATCATCGGTGCCGGGAACATCTCGACCCAGTACCTCGAGAACCTCACGCAGTTCGCCGACGTCGAGGTCCGGATGGTGGCCGACGTGCTGCTCGACCGGGCTTGCGCGCAGGCCGAGGCCTACGGCGTCGCGTCGTCGGGCACGGTGGAGGAGCTGCTGGCCCGGGACGACATCGAGATCGTCGTCAACCTGACGATCCCGGCCGTGCACGCCGAGGTCGGCCACCAGATCGTCGCGGCCGGCAAGCACGTGTGGAGCGAGAAGCCGATCGCCACCGACCACGCGTCGGCCGCCGCCCTGCTGGCCGCCGCCGGGGCGAAGGGGCTCCGCGTCGCGTGCGCCCCGGACACCGTGCTCGGCGCGGGCATCCAGTCCGCGCTGCGCGCGATCGCCCGCGGGGAGATCGGCGAGCCGCTGACGGCGACGACGATGTTCCACGTGCCCGGCCCGGAGGCCTGGCACCCGGACCCCGACTTCCTGTACGCGACGGGCGCCGGCCCGCTGTTCGACATGGGCCCGTACTACGTGACGACCCTGGTGCACGCGCTCGGCGCGGCGTCGCGCGTCCAGGCCGTGTCGTCGAAGTCGCTCGACAAGCGGACCATCGCGTCCGGCCCGCGCGCCGGCGCGACGTTCCCCGTCGAGGTGCCCACCCACCACGCGGCGCTGATCCAGTTCCGCGGCGGGCAGTCGGCGCAGTCGACGTTCTCGTTCCAGCACGCCCTGCCGCGGGCCGGGTTCGTCGAGATCAACGGCACCACGGGCACGATCGTGCTGCCCGACCCGAACGTCTTCGACGGCGACTCCACCCTGTGGCGCTACGGGCACGACGAGCCCGAGACGATCGCCGCGACCGGCTCCACCTGGGGCCGCGGGACCGGCGTCGTCGAGCTGGCACGTGCGATCCGCGAGGGGCGGCCCGAGCGGGCGTCCGGCGCCGTCGCGCTGCACGTGCTCGACGTGCTGCTCGCGATCCGCGACGCCGCGGAGTCGGGCACGGCCGTCGACGTCGCCTCCACCGTCGACGCGCCGCCCCCGCTGGCGGAGGACTTCGACCCGGCGGCGTCGACG
>NZ_JBHXAW010000145.1:0-10818 GCF_042726645.1 Isoptericola sp. NPDC060257 | reverse complement strand
GGACTCCCACATGTACTGCAGGAGCGGGTTGCCGCTGGCCTCGGCGATCTGGCGGTGGAACCGTGCGTCCAGGCGGACGAACTCCTCGTGCGTCACCTCCGGGTCGCCGGCAGCGGTGAGGAACGTGACCAGGAGCTCCCGGTGGTGGTCGGTGAGCCGGGCTGCCGCCAGCTCGGCTGCAGTGCCCTCGAGGGCGATCCGTACCTCGAACAGGTCGCTCATCGTGTAGCCGCCGCCGAGCGTGAGATCGAGGGGACCGGCGCTCTGCGGCTTGTCGTTGCGCACGAAGACACCGACACCGTGTGTGCTCTCCAGGTAGCCGGCGGCCTCGAGCGTGCGCACGGCCTCGCGCATCGAGCTGCGCCCGACGCCGAACAGCTGGGCGAGCTCCTTCTCTGCGGGGAGCTTCGTGCCGACCGGGTACTCGCCGGCCTGGATGCGGGCAGAGAGCTGGTCGGCGGCAGTGTCGGAGAGCTTGCGGCGTGGGACACGAACGTCGGATGTCACGGGTGCTGCTCCGTGCAGATCGGTGTGGAGGCGTCGACGGATGGCCGACGCCTCATGTTATCTGCAAGGCCCGCTGCCTAGCCCGACCCGTGCCGCGAGTGCGGCGGCGCCATGGGCGAGCATCGTCACGTCGGTCCCGACGACGACGAACGACGCGCCCGCCTCGCGGCAGGCCTCGGCGACGACGGGTTCCGACGCGTCGACGCCGACGACGCCTCCTGCCGCGCGCACCTCGCGGACCGTCCGGAGCACCTCGGTCACGACGTCCGGGTGAGCGTGACCAGGCCGCCCCAGGGCGGCGGCGAGGTCGGGCGCGTCGAGGAGGACGCCCGCCACGCCGTCCAGGGCGACGAGGTCGGCGACGGCCGCCGCGACGTCCGGAGTGCCGACCTGGACGAGCACCGTGCCGCGTCCGCCGGTCGCACGCCGTACGACGCCCGCGACCTGCTGCGCGCTGTCGACCGAGCCCACGGGGACGACGACGTCGCGGATGCCGCCGTCCAGCAGCGCGCGCAGCGTCGCGTCGTCGGCCGCCCGGACGAGCGTCGTCGCCGGGTATCCGCGGGTCGCGTGGACCTGCGCGAGCGCAGCCTCGACCGCCGGCCGGGTGCCGCGCGGGTCGTGCTCGGTGTCAGCGAGCAGCAGGTCGAGGCCGGAGTCCGCGCACGTCTCCGCGAGCAGCGGGCTGCCGCCGGCCAGCCAGAGCCCGGCGAGGGAGCGGCCGGCTTCCGCGACCGTGGCGGCGAGGCGGTCGGCGACGCCCAGGCCGTCGTCGCGCATCAGTGCAGGCCCAGGAAGGCCTCGAGCGTGGGCGGGGCGGCGTGCAGCAGCGGCTCCTGCACGGGCTCGCCCGGGAACTCGCTGGCCTCGAAGAACCAGCGCTCGGAGGCCGGCATGCCCCACTGCTGCGCGCGGCGCGGGTCGCTCACGTCCCAGCGGATCGCCTCGCTCTCCAGGTCGATGAACTGGTAGTGCGTGGTGAACAGCTCGATGCGGTGCTGGTCGGGGTCGCGCACGTAGAGGAACAGGGCGTTGCTGATGCCGTGCCGCCCGGGTCCGCGGTCGATCTCGTGGCCGAGGCCGAGCGAGCCGGTGACGTCGGCGGCGTGGATGAGCGACGTCGCGTCGGGCACCGTGTAGGCGAAGTGGTGCAGGCGCGGACCGCGGCCGTTGGTGAACACCAGGTCGTGGGTGTTGCCCTTCACCTCCATCCAGGTGCCCCAGAGCTCGTCGGTGCCGTCCTCGCGGTACTGGCCGGTGTACTCCGACGTCCGCATGCCGAGGCCGGTCCAGAACTCTGTGGCCGTGCGCACGTCGTGGGTGACGGCCTGGAAGTGGTCGAGGCGCTGCGGGGCCCCGGCGCGGAAGTCGTGGAAGTCCGCCATCTTGCGCGGCACCAGGTCCATCGACGACGTGAGCTCGACGTGCGTGCCGACCGCGTCGCGGAAGCGCAGCGTGGGCCCCTGGTGCGGGCGCTCGAGACGTTCGTGCTCGACGCCGGTCGCGGCGAAGTGCCGCTCGGCGGCGGAGATGTCGGCGTCGGTGCGCACGCGCAGGCCCAGGCACACGGCCTTCGCCTCGGCGGCCTGCTCGAGCACGAGGCTGTGGTGCGCATCCTCCTCGAGCCCGCGGAGGTAGACGGCGCCGTCCGTCTCCGCGGTGACGACGAGGCCGATGACGTCGCGGTAGAAGTCGCGGCTCGCGGCGAGGTCCGTGACGGCCAGCACGACGTGGCCGGCGCGCGTCAGGGTGAACGGGGGAGCGGGGGTCGTAGTCGGGAGCATGCCTCCGAGTCTCGTGACGCTGACCCGTCCGCGGAACTACCGATGTCCTCTCACTCCCATACATCAAGAGTATGGCGGGGCGGCACGACTACCATCGAGGCTATGGAACTGCGTCACCTGCGGTACTTCACCGCGGTCGTGGAGGCCGGGTCGATCACGGCCGCGGCGGCGCGTCTGCACCTGTCGCAGCCGCCGCTGAGCGTCGCGATCTCGAAGCTCGAGGCGGACGTCGGCGTGCCGCTGCTGGTGCGGACCCCGCGCGGCGTCGAGCCCACGAGCGCGGGCCGCTACCTGCTCGACGCGGCGTCGCGCGTGCTGGGGGAGGTGGACGACATCGTCGCGGCGCTGGGCCGGTTCGGCGCGGGCATCGCAGGCTCGCTCACCGTGGCCGCCGTCCCGGTGCTCATGTGGCACCGGCTGCCCGCGCTGGTGCGGGCGCACGCCGCGGCGGCCCCCGACGTCGAGGTGCGGCTCGTCGACCCGCCGCCGTGGACGGCGATCGACATGGTTCAGCAGCGCACCGTCGACGTCGCGGCCGTGATGGTCGCCGACCCGCGGCGGTTCGTCGCCCGCCACCGCGGCGTGCTCGACGTCGTCGACTGGGGCGAGGTGCCGCTCGTCGCGGCGCTGCCGCCGGACACGTCCGACGCCGGCGCCGAGGGCGAGGCGCTCCCGCTGCGCGCGTTCGACGGCGAGCTCCTGCTGCTGCCGCGCCGTACCGCCGCCGTCCCCAGCCTCCCCGAGGCGGTGGAGGCGGCGCTGCGCCGGTGGGGGGTGACGCCGTCATCGATCCGCACGGTGGAGACGATCCAGTCGGGGATCCCGCTCGTCGAGGCCGGCGTGGCCCGGGCCATCCTGCCGGACCCCGACCGCGCGAGCCTCGCGCGGTTCGACCTCACCGTGCGCCCGATCGAGCCCGAGCCCACGGGCCTGCGCGCGCTGGTGCTCACGAGGCCCGGCGCCGCCGCGCGCGACCCCAAGGTGGCACGCTTGCTGGAAACCATCCGCGGAACCCTGCCGGATCCTGTGTGATCTCCGATATGATTCCCGGGACGACTGACGACGGGGCGGTCCGCCCGCGCGACGACGCGACGGGGCACCGCCGACCCACCGAGGAGGCACCTGTGGCCGTGGCCGTGAGCAAGGCCGAGCAGTGCTACGAGATCCTGCGCAAGGGGATCATGGAAGGCACGTTCGCGCCCGGGCACCGGCTGGTGATCGACCAGCTCGTGCGCGACTACGGCATCAGCTCCGTGCCCTGGCGCGAGGCGGTGCGCCGGTTGGAGGCCGAGGGCTGGGTCGACATCGTGCGGAACGCCGGCGCCGTCGTGAAGACGTTCGACACCGGGTCGTGGGAGCGCACCATGCAGCTGCTCGCACGGCTCGAGGGCTACGCCACCGCACTCTCGGCCCCGAACCTCTCGCCCGAGGACCTGGAGTGCGCCCGCACCCTCAACAAGGAGATGGCGGCCGCTCTGGCGAACTTCGAGCCCGCCCGGTTCGGCGCGCTCAACCGAGAGTTCCACCAGCTGCTGTGCTCCCGCTGCGACGACGAACGCCTCGCCGGCCTGGTCGAGGACGAGTGGACGCGGCTCGAGCTCATCCGCCGCTCCGCGTTCTGGTACGCGCCGGGCCGGGCGCACGCGTCGCTCGCGGAGCACGACGGCCTCGTCGATCTCATCGAGGGCGGCGCCGACCCCGACATGATCGAGACCGCCGCCCGCCGCCACGAGCTCAACACCGTGACGGCCATCGCCGAGCACGAGGCGCAGCTGGCCGAGTCCTGAGACGCGAGATCGAGGTACCCGACGCGAGGTCGACCCACCGTGGGTCGACCCCGCGACGGGTACCTCGATCTCGGCGGGACGCTCAGCCGGCGTGCTGCGTGACGTACGCGCGGCCGTAGTCGTTGCCGTGCGGGATGCGCAGCGTGGTGTGCACGTGGAAGCGCGCGGGGAGCTGGTTGCTCAGCCAGACACCGGCGTGGTGGTCCAGCTCCGTGAGCGCGACGGGGCTGTGCACGCGCAGGTAGAAGGGTTGCGTCCCGTCCGTCGCGCCGTACCAGGACACGAAGGTCTCGGCGCGGTGCGCGTCGACGCCGGCCATCGTCAGCTCCCGCTGCGGCGCGGCGAGCAGCAGGAAGGCGTCCTCGACGATCGCGCGGAGCGTGGCCCACTGGTCGTCGGTCAGGGCGTCGGCGCGCAGGCCCTCGTACGGCACGACGCGGTTGTCGCGGAAGGCGCCGGCGACGTGCCGCTCGTCCGCGGGGTGCAGCCGGCCCTCGGGCATCGCCGGGTCCAGCACGGAGGCGTAGACGACGGCCTCGGCACGCTGGTCCGCCGTCCACGACGCCGCCAGCTCCAGCGCGAGCCGCTGGCGCACCGCGAACAACGGGGGGCGGGCGCCGTCGGACTCCGCGGGCTCGGCGCCGAGGAACACCGGCGCGACGACGTGCCGTCCCGCCACGGACACGAAGCTCACGGCCACGTGATGGCCGAACAGCTGCCAGCCCCACGCGCCGTCGGGCGAGGGCTCGCCGAACAGCGCCACCCAGTAGCTGCGCTCGTTCATGAGGTCGGGCAGGCCCACGAGGTCGCCGAGGAACGCGTTGAGGCCCATCGCCTCGCGGACGCGCGCGTACCCCTCGGGGCTGAGCGACGCTGCCACCATCGCGAGGGCGGCGTCCGCCGTCTCCGGGGAGAGCCCCTCCAGCCGCAGCCCCGTGCGGTGGATGACGAACTCCGGGTTGCTCCATGCTCGCCACTCGCGGGCGTCGACCGCGTGCGAGACGGCGTGCCGCTGTCCGTCGTCGAGCAGGCCCAGGAACCGTCGCGCGGCCGCGGAGGGCGCGGGGTCGACGTCGGCCACGGGCTCGAGGCGGTGCACGTCGCGGACCGTGCCGTCGGTGGTGATCCCGACGAACGGCTCGTCGTACAGCGCGCGCCACGACGCCAGCAGCTCCTGCACGAAGCCGGGCTCCCGCTTGCGGGCCGAGAACTCCTCGTAGCCCAGGCCGCGCCACTGTGCGAGCACGGGGTCGTCGAGGTCGTACAGGTGGTCGCGGTAGCTCTCCGTGCCGAACGTGGGCGCGCCGCCGCCGGTCGTGATGCGGGCGGTGGAGAAGAAGTCGTCGAGCTGCTCGGTCATGCCGCCTCCTGGGCTGTCGCGGCCCGGGCTGTCGCGGCGCGCCGCGCGGCGCGCTCGGCGCGGCGCGCCTCCCGGCCCTCAGGGTGGGACGCGGGGCTCGCCGCGAGCAGGGACCGGGTGTACTCGTGCTGCGGGTGGTCGAGCACCCGCCACGTCTCGCCCTGCTCCACGAGCTCACCGCCGCGCAGCACGCCCACGCGGTGCGCGACGTGCCGCACGACGCCGAGGTCGTGCGTGATGAACAGGTAGCTGACGCCGCTCGACGCCTGCAGGTCGGTGAGCAGCGCGAGGATCTGGGCCTGCGTGGACAGGTCGAGGGCGCTGACCGCCTCGTCGCACACCACGAGCCGCGGCCCGAGCACCAGCGCCCGCGCGATGGCGACGCGTTGCAGCTGTCCGCCGGACATCTGGGACGGGTACCGGGTCAGGTGCTCCGTCGTGAGGCCCACCTGCTCGAACGCCTTGGCGGCCCGACGGCGCCGCTCGTCCCGGTCGCCGAGCCCGTGCCGGGCCAGCGTCTCGGTGAGCGCCCGGCCCGCCCGGTGTCGTGGGTTCAGCGACGCGGCCGGGTCCTGGTAGACGGCCTGGACGTCGCGCCGGTAGGCGAGCGGGGTGCGCCGTCCGAGCGCGGCGACGTCCTGGCCGTCGACGAGGATCGTGCCGCCGCTGACGTCCGCCAGCCGCAGGATCGCGCGGCCGGTGGTGCTCTTGCCCGAGCCGGACTCGCCGACGAGCCCGTACGTCTCGCCCGGCGCGATGGTGAAGCTGACACCCTTGACGACGGTGAGGGTGCGCCGGCGCCACCCGGCCGCGCCGGCGACGTCGTAGTCCACGCGCAGGTTGCGGACGTCGAGCAGGGGAGCGTCGCCCTGGGGCGTGCCGGTCGTGCCGGTCGTGGCGGTCATGCGGTCACCTCCGCGTCGTGGTGGATGTCGTGGTGCGTGTCGTGGTGCGTGGTGCCGGCGTCAGCCGTCGGGTGCGCGGCGAGCAGCGCCGCCGTGTACGTCTGCTGGGGGCGGTCGAAGAGGTCGACGACGCCCGCGACCTCGACGAGCTCGCCGCGGTAGAGCACGGCCACGCGGTCACAGGTCTCCGCGGCCACGCCCAGGTCGTGCGTGATGTTGACGATCGCCATGTCGAGGCGGTCGCGCAGGTCCAGCACGAGGTCGAGCACCTGGCTCTGCGTCGTGACGTCGAGGGCCGACGTCGCCTCGTCGAGGATGAGCAGGTCCGGCTCGCCGGCCAGCGCGATGGCGATGGCGACGCGCTGCGCCATGCCGCCGGAGAACTGGTACGGGTACTGGTCGAGGCGGCGCTGCACGTCGTTCACGCCGACGAGGTCGAGCAGCTCGGCCGCCCGCGCCCGCGCGTCGCGCTTCGACAGCGGGTGGTGGGCGCGCAGCACGTCGACGAGCTGACGACCCACCGTGTGCACGGGGGAGAGGTTGGCCTGCGGGTTCTGCAGCACGACGCCGAGCCCGGTGCCGCGCACCGCGCGCAGCTCGCGCTCCGAGCAGCCCGCCAGCTCGGTGCCGTTCAGCCGGACCGAGCCCTCCGCGAGGCGCACGCCCGGCGGCAGCAGCCCCAGCACCGCCTTCGCGAGCATCGACTTGCCCGAGCCCGACTCGCCCAGCAGGCCGAGGATCTCGCCGCGCCCCACCCGGAGGGACACGTCGTGCACCAGCGTGACGGCGGTCCCGTCCGGGCGGTCCGCGACGATCGTCGCGCTGCGCACGTCGAGCACCGCGTCCGCGGGGCCCGTCGTGCCGTCGTCGGGCGTGGCGACGGACGAGGCAGCCGCCGGCGAGGTGTCGCCGGGCCCTGCACCGGGCACCGCTCCGGGCACTGTGCTGCGCTCCGCGGTCTGACCGGCCGCTCCCGCGGCGCGGACCTCCGCGAGAGTGGGCGACGCGGGCGGCCGCAGCCGGCCGAGCAGCGCGGTGCGCCGACGGCCGGTGGTCCGGCGGCCGGACAGCGCGTCGTTGATGCCGTCGCCGAGCAGGTTGAACGCCAGCACGGTGAGGAGGATCGCGAGGCCGGGGGCGACCGCCATCAGCGGGCGGTCGGCCTGGTGCTCGGCGGCGACGCCGAGCATGCCGCCCCAGGACGGCTGGTCGTCGCCCAGCCCGAGGCCGAGGAACGACAGCGCGGCCTCGACCTTGATCGCCGAGCCGAGGAAGACGGCGGCCTGTACGGCGAGCGGGCCGGCGAGGTTGGGGAGCACCTGGCCGAACACGATCTGCCGCTCGCGCAGCCCCGACACGTGCGCCGACTCGACGTACAGCTTCTTGCGCTCGGTGAGCGTGATGGCCCGCGTCATGCGGGCGAAGTTCATGCAGAACACCAGCCCGATCGCGAGCACCAGCACGGCCATGCCGCGGCCCAGGATCGCGATGACGACGAAGCCGACCATGAGGCCGGGCAGGGCGTCGGCGATGTCGAGCCCGCGCGAGCCGATCCGGTCGTACCAGCCGCCCTTGTACCCGAGCACGAGGCCGATCGGTACACCGATGAGCATCGCGACGAGCACGGAGCCGCCGGCCACGACCAGCGCGGTACGGGCGCCGTAGATCAGCTGGCTCAGCAGGTCCTGGCCGAGGTCGGCGGTGCCCAGCGGGTGCTCCGCCGTCGGGCCGGACAGGGGCGCGTCGAAATCGGTGGCCTCCGGCGCGAACGGGGCGAGCAGCGGCGCCGCGACCGCAACGATGACGAGGACGGCGACCACGACGACGGCGAACAGCGTGGACGGCTGGCGGCGCAGCCGGTGCCACGCCTGGGCGACGCCGCGCGCCTGCGCACCGGCGGGGGACCGGTCGGCGGGGTCGAGGATGACGGCGTTGGTCACTGGGGCCTCGCTTGCGGGTTGATGAGTCCGTAGCAGATGTCGATCACGAGGTTGACGACGATCACGAGCGTCGCGGTCACGAGCACCACGCCCTGCACGACGGGGAAGTCCTGCCCGATGACGCTGGTGAGCATGAGGCTGCCGAGGCCGGGCAGGGCGAACACCTTCTCGACGACGAAGCTCACGCCGATGAGGATGGCGAAGGTGACTCCCGTCGACGCCAGGACGGGCACGAGGGCGTTCTTCACTCCGTAGCGGGCGATCTGCGTGCGGCGGGGCACGCCCGCCGCGGTGAGGGTGTCCGCGTACGGGGCCGACATCGAGGTGACCAACGCGGCCCGCGTCTGACGGGCGATGATCGCGCCGCCCGTGACGCCGAGGGCGAGCGACGGCAGCACCAGGCCGCGGAGCCACGCGAGCGGGTCCGCCGTGAGGGGCGTCCACGCGACGATCGGCACCCAGCCGAGCTGCACCGCGAAGAGGGACGTGAGGAGCAGCCCGAGCCAGAACTCGGGGATCGCGAGCCCGAGCACCGTGCCGCCCGTGACCAGCCGGTCGGCGAGGGTGCCGGGGCGGGTGCCCGTGAACACCCCGGCGCCCACCCCCAGCACCAGTGCCACGACGATGCCCCCCGCCACGACCGACAGCGTCGCCGGGAGGCGCTGCGCGAGCAGGTCGGTCACCGGCATCCCCGCGCGGAACGACGTCCCCAGGTCCCCGGTGAGCAGCGCGCCGAACCACTCGACGAACCGTTCCAGGGGCGGCCGGTCGAGGCCCAGCTGGGCCTCGACGTGGGCGATCGCCTCGGGGGTCGCGGACGTGCCGAGCATCGCGGCGGCGGGGCTGCCGGGCACGAGGTACGTCAGCGAGAACACCAGGATCGAGATGACCAGGAGCTGCGGGACGGCGAACAGCAGCCGGTAGGCGACGAGCTTGCCCATGTCAGCTCGCCGGGCGCAGCGCGCGGTAGTTCACGAGGTTGGTCTCCCACGGCTGCGTGGGCGCCTCGACGTCCGTCACGGTCGTCGTGTTCCAGGCGAGCAGCTCCTCCCCGGCCACGTGGGCGCAGGTCAGGGCCTCGTCGGAGATGATCTTCGTGACCTTCGCCCACAGGGCGTCCGCCTCGTCGCCGGTGCCGGCCGCGATGGCGGCGTCGGCGGCGGCCTTGAGCTCGTCGCTCTCGACGCCGGACGGGTTGCCCGGCGCGTCGGCGGAGAACCACGCCTTGTACCAGTCGAAGGGCGTCAGCTCGTCGTTGCCGCCGAGCCCGAGCGGGTACTTGCCGCTGTTCCACTCGGAGAAGTACTGGGGCGGCGGCGCGCTCTGCACGGTGACCTTCATGCCGATCTCGCCCATCTGCTCGGCGTAGATCTTCATCTGGTTCTCGTTGAACACGGTCGCGAGCATGTCGGCGTCGACGGGCGGGCTGCCGGCCGAGTCGTACAGTTCCTGCGCCTTCGCGGCGTCATGCGTGTACCCGGCGATGTCCGGGTTGTAGCCCTGCTCGCCCTCGGAGAAGTGCTGGGTGCGGACGGTCCAGTCGGGTTCGAGCTTGGCCAGCACCTCGGTGTCGATGGCGGTGCACGCGGCCTGGCGCACGGCGACGTCCTCGAACATCCCGCCCGGACCCCGGTCGAAGAAGATCGGGTTGTTGCGGATGGCGGGGTACGACAGGCGGTCGACACCGGGCGTGCCGTCCAGGGTGGTGAACTGGTTGGTCTCGGTGTCGGTGAGGTCGATCTCCCCGTTGCCCAGCGCCGCCGAGGCCGCGTTGTCCTCCGGGATCGCGACCAGCTGCACCGTCTCGAAGCCCACCGGGTCGCCCCAGTAGTCGTCGGCGGGGCCGAAGACGAGCCGCGTGCCGGGCACGGACGCCGCCTCGTCGTAGGCCCACGGGCCCGTCCCGACGGGGACCTGCGCGATGGTGCCCGCCTCGATCGCGGTCGGGCTCGCCATCGGCGCCGCCCGGGTGGTCAGCGTGGTGAGCAGCGACGGCGTCGGCTCGCTGAGGTTGAGCCTCACGGTCTGCGGGTCGACGACGTCGATGGACGAGATCACCTGGAACGGGCCGGCGTAGGGCCCGGGGGTGCTCTGCACGGTCTCCAGGTTGACCTTGACGGCCTCGGCGTCGAACGGCGTGCCGTCGTGGAACGTGACGTCGTCGCGCAGGGTGAGCGTGAGCGCGTCGTCGGTCTGCTCCCACTCCGTGGCGAGGACGGGCTCGATCTCGCCGTCCGCGCCGAGCGCGACCAGGTTCTCGTAGGGGATGCGCAGGAAGCCGGCCTCCATCTCGGCGCCCGGGGCCCAGCTCTCGGGGAAGCCGCCCCAGTTCACTCGCAGGACGGATCCGGGCACGGGGCCAGAGCCGGCGTTCGCCGCGGTGGAGGCGCCGGGGTCCTCGGCCGCGCCGCCGGAGGTGCAGGCGCTGAGGCCCAGCGCGAGGATCGCCGCGGTGGCCAGGCCCCGCACGAGGAAGCCGGGCTTCGGCAGGGACCGATGAGACCGAGCTGCATGTCAGTTCACTACTTTCCGTAT